>JAFGSM010000037.1 GCA_016934595.1 bacterium
ACGGAATATCAAGGAAAATGATTGTCCAGTGCAATTCCGTGAAAATCCGTGGTGAACTATTACGAAAAAACGAAAATTCCTGTGCGATCAAATTAAGCAAAATTGCCCGCTTCTTTTTTATGTTATAAAAGGCTATAAGGTTATGCTTTCCTTTAATCCTTTTATAAGAAAGGAGCGGGCTTATCTTCATATAGATTGTCCCTATTACTTTTTTATCTAACGTTCAATAAGCTCCTCTTTAACCTTGATCCCCACATGCCTTCCTGATGGATTGTCAATATGAGCCAGTAATTTATCACCCTGTTTGAGGGTGGTGACATTCCTGGCCTTACCATCGAAACCAAATACCCTCACATGCCAGTCATCCTGCACAATGACATTGATATTCTTCCCATCGTGTTTTGCCTCGATCAAAAGCAACGGCCTTATTTCCATTTTTATCCTGCCTACAGTGACTATCCTGGCATTGCCTCCGGTGTCGACACAGAGCACCTTGCTGCCCGCCTTGAGATCGGTAAGATATTCAGCCATATGTTCCTGTCCCCAAATATATGAGTGCAGGGCTCCAGCGTTGACCCGAAACGGCCTCAGATTCATGTATGGGAGATAATGTGTTTCTGAACATACCAGTATGCCTCCGGTTGAGGTTGAACCAACAAGCATACCCTCTTTAGTCGTCATCAGAGAGGTTGTATCCACGCATCCCCTGTTGCCCATTCCGACATGTTTTATCTCAAAGACCTCTGCCTCGACGAGCTCCATCTTTATCGATTCTTCATTCTTCAATCCGTCATATAGGAGCATAACCTCCCTGGGATCGCTGGTTGACAAAAGCACCCCGTCCGTCCCTTTTTCTAAAATGCCAAACGATATCAAGGCATCTTCTGATGAGTGGACTTCCTTTAATATACGCACATCCTTGCCCTGGAGTTTGCAAATGATAAGCTCCAAAGGGATATTGGTCTCATCGGTCAGCCTTATTACGATGCAACCAAACTTTATTGCGAGTTCCAATACATGATCCATGGAAGTTTTGCTGTCTATTGTAACAAATAAAGTAGCATCCCTTCCCTGTTTTACGGCCTGCTCGAGGGTTGATAAATCATCCGAGAGTATGGCAAGCCCATCAGTCACCCCTTTTAATCCATCAGTATCCTTTGCAAATACTACCAGCCTGTTTCTCACCGATATATCCTTGAATCCTGATATCTGATCCGGCGTTACCACCAGGCTGTCAAAATCTGTGGATGAAAGGGACAAAACAACAGTATCATCCCTATCTTTTCCTCTAACATCAATCCAAATAAGCCGCTTAGACATGAGACCAGTCAAACCTCCTCCATTTCAAATATATATAACTGCAAAAGGGAATTACTCAAATCCTGAATACGCCTTTATTCCAATTAATTTTCATAATGAGAATTGCTGAAAACTAATCCCCTGCACCGTTTCTTCTGAGATAATCAGCCAATGAAGAAATACTATTCCATGAGTCCTGATCCCAGAAGTCATCGGCTATCTGCAAAGAGAACTCCTTCTCTACCTCCGTAAGCATTCTCAAAAAGGCTAAAGATTCAATGCCAAGCCTGTCAAGGGGCTGGGTGTCGGATATCTCCACATCCTCGCCCCTTTTCAGTATCCTTTTTTTGATGATCCTCCTGATTCTATCCTCAACGGACATCGTGCCCCCCTTTTAATTCCCATAACATACCTTTATGGCCCATCCTGCGTATCATCTTTATCACTTCTTGCGGCACTTTTTCTGTCATCCCCTGCAATATCCAATTTTTATGGGCCTTCGCATATTCCTTGCAGCAATCTATAAGCCTCTGGTCAGAGATATAAAACCTTGGAGGCAAAAGACCTTCATCGAACCGATAGCCTTCTTCCCTTGCAATCTTCTCAAGCATCGTTCCGGGGTAGATCCTGATCCCGATCTGCGCAAGCACAGCCGTTGGACAGGTTTCCTCCATCAGCATGAACGTCTCGTCCAGTGTCTGTAAGTCTTCCGAAGGCCCGCCAATGAGAAGGTAATGGCAGAATTTTATCCCTTCATCCCTGCACAGTGATGAAGCGCCCCTTATTATATCAGCATTGAAGTTTTTCCCCAAACTGGAAAGCATCCTGTCAGAACCGGATTCTATCCCAAACTCCATGCCCGAGCAACCCGATTCCAGAAGCAGCCTTATCAACTCTCTGGAAACAAACCTGGGATGAAAATATGCCGTCCACTGGATATTTAATCTCCTTTTAATCATCTCCCTGCAGATTGAAATGGCGTGGCCAGCCGGAAAATTGAAGACACTGTCAACAAAATATACGTACTCATATCCGTATCCCTTTACAACGGCCTCCACCTCATCCACCACCTTCACAGGGTCCTTGATCCTCACTACATTGCCCTCGATTATAGGATATGTGCAATAAATGCAGCTAAAACTGCATCCTCTCTTTGTCTGCACCCCAACCATGCTTCCCTGCCTTATATATCTTTTGTTGTCCAGAAGATCAAGCGCAGCAGGCAGAACACTGTCGATATCCTTGATCAGGGAAGGAGGGTTTTTTATAAATCTGCCCCCTTCTATACAGGTTATGCCCGGAAGGTCTCCATAGCCCTCCCCATGTTCTATCCGTTCAAGCAATCCGGGAAAAACCGCCTCCCCTTCCCCTATTATCCCTATATCGATATCCAGGTATCTCAGTATCTCCTCAGGGAGTATGGAAAATCCTGACCCCCCTGCGATAAGCATGGCAGAGGACCTGGAACATATCTCTACGATCCTTTTTATGCCTGGCAGATAGAATTCCGTATCGGGATATTTTGTATCGTCGATATTTCTTATGGAAAACCCGATTATCTGTGGTGAAAATTCATTGATACACTTTAATATCTCCTCCTCCAAATCATCCATGGCGAGGATATCGAGGGCACGGACATCATGGCCTGAAAAGCGCAATGATGAGGCTAAATAAGCCATGCCAATGGGTATTACAGGAAAAGGGTCCCTTTCGGGATTTACAGAGACAAGGAGTACCCTCATTAGATTTTCCCTCTAAGAATCTTGCCAGTAGAGCTCCTGGGAAGACTTTCCCTGAATTCGACCTGACAGGGAACCTTATAATCCGCCAGCCTGGCCCTGCAAAAATCTATAACCTCTTCCTCGCTGCATTCTTCCTTTGCCACAACTACGGCCTTTACAGATTCCCCCGTAGACTCATCCCTTACGCTTATAACCACTGCCTCCCTGATCTTGTGAAAGCCCTTCAATATCTCCTCCACCTCTGCAGGTTCAACCTTAAGTCCGGCTACGTTGATCATATCCTTCCTTCTGCCTGTGATGTATAAAAAACCATCCCTGTCCTTCTTCCCCAAATCACCCGTGTAAAACCAGCCGTTTTTAAATGCAGCCGAGGTCAATAGAGGGGAATTATGATATTCTTTGGCTACGGCATGGCTCTTAACAATTATCTCCCCTGCCCTGCCTTCCCCCAGATCAAAGCCTTTATCATCGACTATCTTAATCTCAACATTGGCCATGGCCTGCCCGACCGATGCCACATTCTTTTCAAGTTCTTTGCTTTTGTTGATCGAGACAGCCCCTGCCTCTGTGCTTCCATAGTGCTGATTAATGACAATGCCAAACCTTTCCCTGAAATGCCTTGCCAAATCCAAAGACAAAGGTGCGCCTGCTGAAATGCAAAGCCTCAGGCTGGAAAGCCCAGCCTGAGTTCTCATATATGTATTTGCAAGTATATCATACATATAAGGCACCCCTGGAAATATAGTGACTTCTGTTTTTCTTATAACATCTATCGCCTCATGGGGTCTAAAACCATCCATCAAGACAAGGGAAGCGCCTGACCTGATAGAAGCCAGAAGACAGTGACCCAGTCCATACGAATGAAAAAAGGGTAATACCCCCAATATCCTGTCATCACGGGTAATCTTTTCTGTGGTCACCACATTCTCCGCCTCGGATACGAGATTTCTACGGCTGCGGATTATGCCCTTGGGATGACCGGTAGACCCTGATGTGTATATATAAACAGCCTCTGCCTCTTCACCGGTTTTTGGTATTTTGTCTCGAAAATAAACCTCTTTGTTTATTTTCATGATTCGTGGCGCAGCAAAGCGGCATGAGGGTTTGTCTCGAAAATAAACCTCATTAAATTTATTTTCATCCTTCATGGCAGCCCCAAAAGGGCATGAGGGTTTGTCTCGAAAATATTGTCCTGTTTTCATGCTTCGTGGCGACAAAAAGCGGCATGAGTGTTTTCGCTGGCAAGTTATGCCATCAGGATACACTCCTGTAATAAGATCCCCGAATCCGTTCAATGCGGAAACGGCCCTTTCCGCCTTTTGAAAGTACCTGTCACTGACAAAGAGATTTTTCGTATTGGAGTCCGTGAGAATAAACCTGATTTCTTCCTCTTTATGCCTTGTATCAATCGGTATAACTGCGGCCCCAGCCTTAATAGCAGCCCAGAAAGCGATGATAAAGATGGGAGAGTTCTCTGAAAGGATGCCCAATCTTTCCCCAGGGGATACCCCAAGCTCTGACAGCCTGCATGCAAACATATCGATCCTTTCATGCAGGCGGGCATATGTCATTGTTTCGCCCTTGAATATAAGAGCTATCCCATCAGGCCTTACGGCCAGGGAATTCTCAAGCATCTCTTCCAAACTAACCATAATACATAATATTTTTTTTAAGGGCAAAATCCCCGATAACTCAATAAGAAGGCCTGTTTAGATGTTAAAATCGGCCATTGTGATAAACCAGCCCATGGGATTTATTGAAACACCGTCAGGGATATTCTTTCCCATCAATCTCAATCTGTTCCTTTTCAAACCGGAAATGAATCCGTTCTTCTTTAGCGCCATCTGATAGAATCTGCGATTGGAAGGAAAACAATGGATCAAATCCGCCCCACCTTCCTTAAATACCTTTACCGCCTTAAAGATGAGGAAATCAATCGCATCCCTGTCATTTACACCGGCCAGCATGTCGACAATATACCCCCGCCTTATGCCGTCCCTGCCTGATCCGGAAAAATAAAGGACAATATATCCCCTGATCTGGCTTCCGCTTTCTGCCAGATATATCGTATATCTTTTATCAGGCGCATCAACAAACCGCCAGTTTAGATATCTCTTATCCCTGACCACAATAAATTCGTATCCCTTGCAGACATCCTTCCAAAATCCATCTATCCTGTCATCAAATGAATCAATCCGGTTTATATTAATATCTCCGGCCGCAAGGATGTCCCCTGATCTATCAAATATAAGGCGACTCAATCTCCATATCAGCGCGCCTATCTTAACGATAAGTTCATTCTTCGTCTTCTTCCTCAAGACATTCTCAATATTAAAGTATCTGTTCATAAACGATACCGAAAAGAGATCCATCCAGCCAAGCCCTTTAAAGAAAAGATATGCCTTTTCTTTAAAAGGCCAGCCTATCACAAACACCCCGTCCTTTATCGTTTTCCTGCTCAGTTTAACCCCTAAAAATTTCTCTCTCCAATCAGGATGAACCATCAGATTCATCCCCCAAAAGGCCGGAATGATTTGATCATAAACCTTAAGCTCTACAGGCCTTCTTGAAGCAAAACCTGCTATCCTGCCATTGTCTTCCGCCACCCATGCCAATGGACTGCCTTTCAAAATATAAGGATTATCCCTGAATTCCCAGTCCCATCCTGTCCTCATGTCCCCTGCGAAATTTTCTCCCCAAACATCTTTGCGAAGATCAAGGATATTATCCTTATCCTCCTGTCGAAATTCCCTTATCTCCATGCTAATTCGTTTGAAAATCACAATTTTGCATTTTTATTACCCCATTGCGAATCGGGGTTTTGTATGTATTTTTTTATACAATCCCTAACATAAAAAATGCTGATTTTACAGCGAGTAACAATTGTGCACTCTGTGTCCCCTGTGGTGAAAATAAAAACTAAACCCATTTTGTGTCCGTGTAAAATATAAGATATAAGTAACCCCCATGACCTTACAGTCACAACGAAGCATAAAATGAATAAATGAATAAAAACAAAGTATTGTTTAATCATTTTCATATAAAAGTATAATATAACATTCGCCGAATCAAGTCACCTCGCATCAACTACCTGGTTGTTCTCGTTCTTGAGAATGCACAGAACTATATCCGTTTTGTATCTATTCAGGCAATCCTATGGGTGAAGCGTAAACAGGGAGGCAGTAGGCCGTAATCTGAAAGGGTGGAGGTGAAACAACTCCGAAAATGCTCATGTTGTAAATCAAATCAAATAAACTTGATGGATGCTTGACAAGATTCGTTAAAGCCTATACATTACTAATAGATATGATAAAAGAAGGCAAAAAGATACAGGTGGATGATATTTCGAATGTATTGTCAGAAGCGATAGATATCTTATCAAAAGATACTGATATTATTTGCTTGTATGCATTCGGCAGTCTTGCTTCAGCCACTCTCAAGCCCTTGAGTGACCTCGATTTTGGTGTTTTATTATCGTATAGATTGGATCGTATGGAAAGATTCAGAAGACACCTCGATCTTATCGGGATACTGAACAGGATATTTAAGACAGATGAGATCGATCTTATCCTTATGAATGATGCTCCCATAAGGTTTTCTTATAATATCATAAAAAATGGGCGGATACTCTTTTGCAGGGATAAATTGGCTTTGATTGATTTTCATAATAAAACAATTATGCAGCACCTTGATTTTAAATATATTAGAGAATCTTTTGACAGATACTTTCTCAAAAAGGCCGGATATTATGGATGAACGTATCAAAGACCATCTTGAATATCTCAATCGCTACTATTTGATCCTTAAAGGATTAAAAAACAAATCCCAGGAGGATTTTTTCAAAGATATTATCCTTCAGACAAGTGCTGAACGATGTCTCCAATTAGCCATTGAAAGCTGTCTCAATATTGGAAATCGCCTGATCACACTTTTTCAATTCAAGATACCATACCACAACTGGGTATATTAACACACATGACCTGCCAGTTACAACGAATAATGAAAATTAAGTTTTTTCTTTTAATACTCCCCTTTTTTTTCACTATACAATTAACAACTGACCTGCAATCCGCAACGGATTTTCATGAACTTGACCAGGGTCCTGAGGCCGAGTTCGGATGGGTTGAATATCTATTCAGCCAGGGGGAAACAGCATACACCATCAATGCAGGGCTCAGGTTTATCTATCTTTATCCAACGCACAAATTAGCAGATAACGCACGTATGCTTATAGGGAAATCCTATCTCAAGGATAAGGGATACGGGGAAGCTATAGAGATATTTAAAGGGTTGTCAGGTGGCGCGAGCCGCCAAAGCATGAGAGAGGAAGCCGAATTCTGGCTTTGCAAAAGCCTTTTGAAACAGGGCGAATATTCAAAAGCCAGGCGCAGGTGTGCAGATTTCCGTACCCGTTATCCCCATTCGGAATTCAAGGAACCGATACAATACCAGATAGGCTGGTCATTTTTAAAGGAATGGATGTGGGAAGACGCAGAAGAGGCATTTGGAGATATAGATCCGGGCAGCAGGTTCTATGAGCCTGCCCAAGAGATAATAAAGGAGACAAAACGCCTGGGCATGAAAAAAGGGAAATCGCCTTTTACGGCAGGCATACTCTCCGCATTGCTTCCAGGTTCAGGATATATATATACAGGAAAATGGCAAACGGGAATCATGGCCTTTCTGGTAAACGGCACGTTCATCGCCGGCAGCATCGAGTGCTTTAATCATGATCTGCCTGTCCTCGGGTGCATTATAGGGCTCGTGGAAATGGGATGGTATAGCGGAACTATCTATGGCTCAGTTAACGGGGCAAGGCAATATAATTATAGAATCAAGGAAGATTTTCTTCTTTCACTGAGCCAGAGGTTTGAACTCCCTCTTCTTGGGATCGGTTTTTAGGCGACGGCCAATTTTCTAAGAGACCTTTTCGCCTTTTTTATCCTTTTGCGAATCCTCTTAAGGGTTTTGCCGTCCTTAGCCTGGATAGCTTCGTCCCTTTTCCCTTTTAAAGATAATATATCCTTCTTGAGGTCTTTTTTAGATACATCTTTTTTGACCTTTTGTTTTTTCTTCGGCTTTTCTTCCTCAGGAAGACCCATCAATTGCGCCAGGGCACCGACAAGCTCCTCTTTTTTCATGCCGTGCACGCCAGTCAATTCGGAATATTTCATAGCCTCTTCGCGCAGCTTTACAACCGTCATTTTCTCCAGCTCGTGTCTTGTCATATTTTTCTATCCTCCAACCTTGATGTTTTCGTAAAAAATCTATCTTTGCCTTATTTCGTCATTACTTGACTTACACTGGGTCCAGTATTTTCATTCCCTTTGAGAATCAAAGATTCATGGGCGTTTCACAATACCAAATCGCAATGCTTGTCTCCAAATAATTTTAAATTTTAGCACAGAAGGCTTTGAATGACAAGAGAAAACAGCAATTCCTATTATAGCGCTTTTGGACATAATTTTTAAATTAGCGCCCTTCGGGCGGACTTTGTTAAACCTGCCCGAAAACCCGCATGAAAAAAATGAAAATTCCTATGCGATTAAATTATCTAAACAAATAATATATATCATATCACAAGTCACTTGGAAATCATGAGGCCATCTCCCTTATCTTCCTGCAAATGTTAAATCCGCCAGGAGATGACGCATACTCCCAAAAACCCAGGGCATCTTTATCGATCAGACCGGCGATACCTGCCTCAAATGCCGATATCGCAAGACCGGAAGGCAATTTACTCAGAGGAGTCAATAAAAGCACAGGTTTGGGATTGAAACGGTTTAGCCTTTTTATAAATTCGATCCCGCCCGAACATGGACTCAGTATGTCGATTATCAGGAGGTCGGGATCAAGGGCGACAACCATGTTTCTTGCCTCATGGGCATTCCTGGCCATCCCTATCACCCTGATCCTTTCATCCTTTTCTATCTCGTTCTTTAGAAGTTTAAGGGCGACATCAGACCAGTCCAGCAGCACTACCCTTATCTTGTTTTGAAATTCATCTTTGCCGGATTGAAGATCCATCTCGGCAAGGTTCCTGGAATCTTCAAAATGAAATGTATCTAATCTTTGATCAGACATAAAATTTGACCCTCCTAAAAAGACGTATTATTATATGGATTTTGAGATTTCTAACACAGCTTATATTACATCCGATGGTATTCTTATAATGGGTGTTATATGGATAAGCTATTTTAAGGTTAATTGCTTATCGGTTATTTTTGGCTAATCAAACGGCGGGGTTTTACACGTAATGGAAATAGACGCAATATTTGGCGTAATCATCATCGCCGGCTCATTAGGTTTGGTTGTATATCTGACTTTCTGGAGCAGGCATACGATCGATCGCATAGCCAGTAAAAATCTCGGATCTGTCCGTGAGATACTGAAGGATCTTCATGATGACTGATAAATCACAGGTATCTTCAGAGCTTTCACGCGAATTGTCTCTTTTCTATATCACCATGATGGGTGTGGGCATGATGATAGGCGCGGGCGTTTTCCTTGGAATCGGAAACGCAATGTATTTTTCAGGACCAGGCGGTTTAATGCTTACCTTTGCCATTAATGGCGTCATCGCCATGTTCACGGCCATGTCTTATGCCGAACTCAGTTCTGCAATCCCCAGGGCAGGAGGGGCATACAACTACGCCCGAATCGGATTTGGACGGGGCATCAGCTTTATTGCCGGATGGATGGAATGGCTTGCCTCGACAGTAGCCGGAAGCCTGTATGCCGTAACCTTTGCCATTTATATAGTGCGCTACATGGAAGTGCTTGGGCTCCTTAAATGGAACCCTTTCACTGCGGCAGTGAACGAAAAATTTGTTATATTGATCGTGGCAGGTTTTTTCCTATATATCAATTATAGAGGGGCTACAGAGACTGGAAAAATCGGCGCATTTTTCTCACTGGGCCAGACCATCTCCCTTCTTCTTATTGGAGTTGTAGGTATCATTGTCGTAATCAAAGATCCCATACGCTTCCAGAATTTTAAGCCCTTCCTTCCCTATGGCTGGTCTAAACTGCTTGTAACGATGGGCTTCACTTACGTTGCTTTCGAAGGTTTCGAAGTGATAGCCCAGACCGGCGATGAGGCCATAGAACCGAGACGCAACCTGCCTAAGGCGATACTTTATTCTATATTTCTGGTGACCATTACTTATGTGGCGGTATCATTTGCTGCCATTGTTTCAGTCAGGGCCGGGGCGCCTGGCGTCACAGGGCTGCCATGGCAATGGATAGCACAATTCAGGGAAAGGGGATTCGGCGAGGCAATATCAAGACTTATGCCTCTGGGAAATCTTATTTTGACCCTGACGGTGATCTTCGCTGCGACATCTGCCCTTAATGCCACTATATACTCCGCCACAAGGGCATCATATGCCCTTGGCCGTGACAACATGCTGCCATCGTTTTTTGCCAAGATTTCCCGCAAGCGAAAAACCCCGTGGGTCGCCCTCTCACTTACTGGCGCGATAATGATTATAGTAGCCACGATCCTTCCCACCATGGATGTAGCCTCAAGCGCAAGCATCATGTTTTTATTCTTATTCTTCCTTGTGAATGTCTGTGTGATAAAGATACGGTTAAATATGGGAGATGAACTTGACTATGGTTTTATCATGCCCCTTTTCCCTCTCTTTCCGATAATCGCAATCATATGCCAGGGGATACTAGCCTTATGGCTTGTGCATATGAGCCTTGTTGCCTGGATTGTTGCCCCTCTTTGGATAATAGCAGGCGTAGCGATATATCATTTCTACTCGAAATACCACGTAAAGACGACTGAAGATGAGATCCTGGTGTTAGAGGAAGAAGATGCCCCTGAAGGTGATGAATATAGGGTAATGGTTGCAGTGTCTAATCCCCAAAACTCACTTGAATTAATAAAAACGACCTATAAGCTTTGCGAGGCCAAGGATGCCAGGGTTGAGCTTATACATATGGTGACGGTTCCTGAACATGTCCCGCTGACAGACGCGGAAAAATATATGATGGAAGGCAAGGAGGCCATTGTAGAGGCCATGATGTATCTGCTGTTTCATTTTCCACTCAGCACTACCATACGTTACTGCCGAAATATCGCACGTGGCATTGTAAGCGCAACAAGGGAAAAAAAATCCAATATGCTTATCATGGGATGGCAGGGCCACACCAGGACCTATGGATTCAAACTCGGAAGCACTGTTGACCCTGTTATTGAAAGGGCGCCCTGCGATGTCGTAATCATAAAAGGATGCTCAAATCTGGAGTTCAATAAAATACTTGTGCCTGTTGTAGGTGGGCCAAACAGCGTCCTCGCCCTTGAGATCGCAGGCATTATGGCAGAAAAATATATTGGGGAAATATTCGCATTTACTGTGGATGGCTATAAAACAAGGTTCGATATCGAAGGATTTGTGAATGAACACAAAGAGCGGATAGCATTACCCAAAAAGCGTATCCATACAAAGACAATTAATGCCCCAAGTGTGGTTGAAGCCATTCTTGAGGAGGCCATGGATTATGATCTGGTGGTGCTTGGCGCAACCCGTGATCCTTTTATTTATCAGGTAGTCAGGGAATCCATCCCTGAGATTATAGCGAGGAGATGCGAAAAGCCCCTTATAATGGTCAAGTCGTCAACCGGCATCAAGTCATGGATAAAACGCTGGGTTTGAGATATAATCCAGGCATCAGCCTCTAACCCTCAAGATATACTCCTATCCCGCGATACTTTTCATACCTTTTTGCTATAAGCTCATCCACAGGCAAACCCTTTAGCTCAGACAGATGACGCCTGACTACGCGTCGAACGATATGGGCAGCGCGCTTGTAATCCCTGTGAGCGCCGCCGAAGGGCTCTTTTACAACCTCATCTATTATCTTGAGCCTCTCAAGGTCCCTGGCAGTCATCTTGAGCGCCTGAGCGACATCCTTTGCCTTTTCTTTATCCTTCCAGAGTATGGCTGCGCAGGCTTCAGGAGAAATAACCGAATATATGCTGCTCTCAAGCATCAAAATACGATCGGAAAGCCCTATCCCCAGGGCGCCGCCGCTGCCGCCTTCGCCAATTACAAGAGAGATGATGGGCGCTTTCAGACAGGACATCTCATACAGATTTCTTGCTATTGCCTCTGCCTGTCCCCTTTCCTCAGCCCCTATACCTGGATATGCGCCGGGCGTATCGATAAGCGTCAAGACAGGGAGACCAAATTTTTCCGCTATCTGCATAACCCTCAGTGCCTTGCGGTATCCTTCAGGATTGGGCATGCCGAAATTCCGGTAAATGTTTTCCTTTGTCCCCCTGCCCTTCTGATGGCCTATGATGACCAGCGACTCCCTCCCCATTCTGGCAAGGAAAGCGACAATCGCTGGATCGTCTCTGAACCTGCGGTCACCATGGATCTCTGTAAATTCCTCACACATGACGCTCACATAGTCTAATGTATATGGACGTTCAGGATGACGGGCAAGTTGTGTCCTTTGCCATGAGTTAAGCCTGGGATATATCTCCCTGTATAATTTTATCCTCTTCCTCTTGAGCTCCCTCAATTCTAATTTTAACTGAGGGCTCCATTCAGTTATCCGCCTCTGTGTTTCCTGAACAAGGTCGTCCAGTTCCACAAATGGTTTTTCAAAATCCAATACTGCGCTTGCCATCTAATCAAACCTTTCTGATAAGAATATCCGCCCTCTTTTGTTTTATAAATTCTTATATATCATGCTTGTTTTTCATACGAGCCGTTTGACTTAACCTTCCAGATAAAAGGAGTCCTTTCCAAGAAGCTGCTCCACCCCTTCAAAGAAAGGCTCTGCAGGGTCTATCTTTATCTTTGAGCTCGCATTCAATATGACTTCATCCCCTCCCGAGCTTGCAAGGTGAAGAAATACCCTGCAATTTCCCCTGTGCTGATAACACAGGTTGTGGAGTTTTTTCAGGGATTCCTCGGTGACATCAGGGATAAACATCTTTACGTGCACATTCTTGGCAAACCTTTTATCGGCATCTGTAAGGGAAATCACGTCCGTGGCAGTGATCTTTGCCACATCCTCCTTTATATCCACCGTTCCCTGGACAATAACAGGCTCCTCCGCCTCGATAAGGGAAAGGCTTGATTTATATACCTCCGGGAAGAGCACGATCTCGACAATGCCATAAAGGTCCTCTATGCTGGCGAATCCCATCCTTTCGCCCTTCTTGGTTGTGATCTCCTTTGTAAGGCTGAGTATGCCTGAAAGAGTTACCTTCTCGCCATCATGGGCCTCGAGGATGCTTTGAGAGGAATGTGTGGTATATTTGCGTATCTGCTTGCTGTATCTTGTAAGGGGGTGACCTGTAAGATAAAAGCCCAAAACCTCCTTCTCGGCTGTCAACCTCTGTGATTCCGGCCATTCAGGGATGTCAGGCAGGCTGATGCCGTTGCCGTCTTTTTCATCCTTTGGCCTGTTCATGGCAAAAAGACTGATCTGCCTGGCCTGTGTAGCCTTCTGGGCCTGCTGCGCCAGATCCATAGCCTGATCCAATACAGCCATTAACTGGGACCTTCTGACCTTCATGGAATCGAAAGCCCCGCATTTAATCAGGCTTTCTATGACGCGCCTATTGACTACCCTCAGATCGACATCCTTGCAAAAATCATATAATGACGCAAAAGGGCCTTTTGATTCACGGGCCTCAAGGATCGCCTTAACCGCAGCCTCGCCGACATTCTTTACCGCAGCCAGTCCAAAACGTATATGGTCTTTCACTACCCTGAAACTGACCGTGCTTTCATTTACGTCAGGCGCCAGGGTCCTGATCTTCATCTCCCTTGCCTCTGCTATATATTTGACTATCTTGTCCGTATTTTCCATTTCGCTCGTAAGCAGCGCAGCCATGAATTCCACAGGGTAATGCGCCTTCAGATATGCCGTCCGGTAAGAAATCAGCGCATATGCCGCGCTGTGGGACTTATTGAAACCATATCCGGCAAAGTATGACATAAGGTCGAAGACCTTCTGCGCCACATCGTCCGGCACACCGTTTTTTCTGGTTCCCTCAAGGAAATGGGTACGCTGTTCATCCATCTCCTTCTGTTTCTTTTTTCCCATCGCCCTTCTCAAAAGATCGGCCTGGCCTAATGAGAAGCCCGCAAGCTCCGAGGCGATCTGCATAACCTGTTCCTGATAAACGATAATCCCGTAAGTCTCTTTTAAGATGCGCTTCAACTTTGGATGATCATAACTGATCTCTACCTGACCCTGTTTGCGTTTTATAAAGTCATCCACCATACCGCTCCCCAAAGGACCGGGACGGAATAATGCGACCAGGGCAATCAGGTCTTCAAAGCTCTCGGGCTTGAGCCTGCGCAATAAATCCCTCATTCCTGTGCTCTCAAGCTGGAAAACACCTATAGTGCGGGCCGATTTCAGAAGGTTGAAGGTCTTGCGGTCTTTCATGGGTATGGTGTTCAGGTCAACATCCTCTCCCCTCGCCTCTTTGATCAGTTTGAGAGCATCCTGGATCACGGTAAGCGTACGAAGACCGAGGAAATCCATCTTCAAAAGACCTATCTTCTCCACGTCCCCCATTGTGAACTGTGTCATAACCTCCCCCTTTTGCCCGCGATAAAGAGGGAGATATTCCACAAGGGGTTTGGGTGCGATGACTATGCCAGCGGCATGGGTAGAGGCATGCCTTGCAAGGCCCTCAAGCGCCCTGCTGATCTGAAAAAGCCTGGCGACATTCGAATCGCTCTGTATAAGATTCTTGAGCCTTTGTTCCATCTTTATCGCATCATCCAGGGTTATCTTGATGATATTGGGGATCATCTTTGCAAGCTTGTCCACCTCGCCATAAGGCATACCCAATACCCTGCCCACATCTCGCACCACGCCACGCGCCGCCATCGTTCCGAAGGTGATGATCTGTGCCACATTATCCTTTCCATATTTCTGCGTCACATAGTCGATCACCTCATCCCTTCGGTTCATGCAGAAATCCACATCTATATCCGGCATACTAACCCTTTCGGGATTGAGGAACCTTTCAAATAAAAGCCCGCATTCAAGGGGGTCGAGGTCAGTGATCCCGAGAGAATAAGCCACAAGACTGCCTGCGGCAGAACCCCTGCCAGGTCCAACGGCAATGCCCTTTTTCCTGGCATAGTTTATAAAGTCCCAGACTATCAGGAAATAACCTGAATAGCCCATATCCGAAATAATCCTAAGTTCCTTATCAAGCCTTTCACAGATGTTCTCCGCATCTTTCTGCCTTTCCCCAACACCTTCCCCGTCCATTTTCAGCCAGGGATATCTCCTCTGAAGGCCCTCATACGCAAGATCCTTCAGATACCCATCAAGGGTTGAGCCGTCAGGCACTGTGTAACAAGGAAGGTGCACCTTGCCAAAATCCATATCCAGACGGCAGCGCTCTGCTATGCTCAATGTGTTTGCGATGGCATCAGGGTAATCCTTAAAAAGCCCGCACATCTCCTCAACGCTTCTAAAATAAAACTGATCCGTAGACATGCTCATACGCTTTGGATCATCAAGCGTCTTTCCGGTCTGTAAACAGAGAAGCACATCGTGGGCCGCACTGTCCTCCCTGAAAAGATAATGGCAGTCATTAGTGGCGACGATGCCTGCGCCCAGTTCTTTGGCAATGTTTATAAGGAACGGGTTTGCCTTTTTCTGTTCAGGAAGCCCATTCTCCATGATCTCAATAAAAAAATTCCCCTTTCCAAAGATGTCTATGTATTCCTGCGCTGCGCCCCTGGCTTCCTTTTCCTTTCCTGCAAGAATAAGGTGGGGTATCTCACCTTTAAGGCATGCGCTCATCCCTATTAGACCCTTGCTGTGGCGTGCAAGAATCTCTTTGTCTATCCTTGGACGGTAATAAAAACCCTCCGTATACCCTATGGATACAAGACGAATCAGGTTATAATATCCCTCCGTGTTTTCAGCGAGAAGCAGGAGATGAAAGGATGCGTCATGTATGCCGCGGCTGGATTTTTCAAAACGGCTGCCTGGGGCAACGTATACCTCGCATCCAATGATAGGAGTCAATCCCTTCTTTTTTGCCTTCTGGTAGAACTCTATTGTCCCGAACATGGCGCCATGATCCGTAATGGCCAAGGATTTCATGCCGAATTTCTGGGCCTGCTCCAGGAGATTATCGATCCTGCATGCTCCATCAAGCAGGCTGTAAGATGTATGACAGTGTAAGTGAACAAATTCAGACACGGTATTTTTATCCCTTCCTCTTGTTTCCCATTATATCCCTTCCCTTTATCAATCTAAAAATTTACCGGCATCAGTCCCTTATCAATTAATCTTATTTTTTTATAACAAATAATTTTTAAAATCTTTTTTAAAATTTTATTGATTCAGGTTTGTCCGGGTAATCTTTTTATGCCTTCCACAGTCCGTGGATATTGCAATACTCACGCGCTGTAACAACTTTTGCGTCGATTTTAAATACGGCTTCAGGTGCTGCCCCGGGTTTGAGAAAATGACGGTATGCCCTGCCGTCGGCCACCACCTCTATCCACTCGATATAGTGCTTGTCCTCCATGGGATGGGCCACACTCCCAACCTTTACCTTAAAGCCGCCGTCAATCTTTTCTATCACGGGAACATGCTTTTCCTTTGCAGCATCAACGGTATTTTCCGTATAGAGCCTCATAGGCTTCCCGCAACATACAAGCTCCCCTTTGCCTTCGTGGAGCACCTCGACGATATTGCCGCATATCTCACACTTATAAATCTGCAACCTTTCTGTCATCTTAAATCCCCTTTCTATCTATGTCCTTCATGATATTTAAAAAACCGATTAAAAATCCCTTTGTTTTTGCAGGCTGCCGTATATTCAAACGGGCTCATGCATGCTTGTTATTATATTCAAAAGCGCTTAGGACAGCCTTGGCGCCCTCCCCGCAGGCCACAATGATCTGCTTTGCAGGCACATCAGTCACATCGCCTGCGGCAAAAATCCCTGGTACACTGGTCTCATTCCTGCAATTGACCAGTATCTCCCCTGTATCGTTTTTTGCCACATCATTCACAAAACCGGAGGAAGGGAAAGAGCCAATCTCTATGAAAACCCCCTGCACATCCAGATCCTCTGTCCTGCCAGAGCGTGAAACCGATATACCCTGGACAAATTTTTCCCCGAATATCCTCTCTACCATGGTGTTGTTATAAATAAACACATTTCCGCTTTTTTCCGCCTTCTCCACCATCACAGGGTCTGCCCTCAATTGAGGGGCTGCATCTATAAGGTAGATCCTCCCTGAAATCTTCGATAGCTGCAATACCGCATCAAGGGCCGAATTTCCTCCTCCTATGACAGCCACATCCCTTCCGGCAAACAGCGGGCCATCACACGTGGCGCAATAGGTTACGCCTCTATTCTTGAAACCATCCTCACCATCCACGCCAAGACGCCTTGGCTTCCTTCCGGATGCGATGACAACCGTCCTTGATTCATAATTCCCTTTATCGGTCTCTATCAATATAGTGTCTTTATAACGGCTTATCAGATTTACCTGTTCACCCTCCTTGATTCCGACCTTGAACTGTTCAAGGTGTTCCCTAAACTTTTTAACAAGTTCCATGCCTGTAATGAACTGATAACCTATGTAATTCTCTATATCCCAACTGAGCGCGGCCTGCCCCCCTATATCCTGGGTGACAACCAGGAAATCCATTCTCTTGCGTGCGGCATAAATCCCGGCTGTTATCCCTGCCGGACCTGCCCCTACAATAATCAAATCATACACAGGCTGTGCCTCCCCGCGGAAAAAACTCTATAAGATGCCTCAGAATACATAACACCTGCAATAATAGTGTCATACACTGGCTATACACCAAAAAAATCTGACACAGAAACAGCGTCCAAAAAAATATCACAAATCGTAACCCCTTTTATATCCCAAGTTCCTTGATGATCTCCTCTTTATTAAATCCTACTATTATCTTTCCTTCGATATCAATAACCGGAACCCCTATCTGCCCGGATTTATCCATCATCTCCTGGGCAGATTCCCGATCAGCCCCAACATCCACATCCTCAAACGGTATATTCCTCTCCTTGAGAAAATCCTTTAACATATGGCAATAAGGGCATGTAGAAGTCGAATAGACCTTTACAGTTTTCATTGCATCACCTCCAATTCCATCTATTGCTGTTTACCCTTCAGTCTTCAATAGAGTAAAAATACATTTTCATTCACTGGGGCGGCCAGGCAAAATTTGACTATGACCGTTTAATCAGTATAATGACCTGTCATTTCTATTCCCATTCAATCGTGCTGGGGGGCTTAGAGCTTACATCATATACAACCCTGTTGACGCCCTTTACCTCATTTATGATCCTGTTGGAAATCCTCCCGATGAGTTCATAAGGGAGTCTTACCCAGTCTGCGGTCATCCCGTCCTGGCTTGTAACCGCCCTGATGGCAACGACATGGTCATAAGTCCTCAAATCGCCCATTACCCCGACAGTCCTTACCGGAAGCAATACAGCGAATGACTGCCATATCCTCTCGTATAAGCCTGCATCTTTTATCTCTTTCAAAACAATAACATCTGCCTGCCTTAGTATCTCCAGCCTTGATTCCGTGACATCGCCGAGAACCCTTATAGCCAACCCTGGGCCCGGAAAAGGCTGGCGGTTAATAATCTCCTCTGGCAAGCCCAGCTCCCTTCCCACCATCCTGACCTCGTCCTTGAAAAGCTCCCTCAAAGGCTCTATAAGCCTGAGATTCATCTTTTCAGGCAGGCCCCCGACATTGTGATGAGACTTTATGGTCGCAGAAGGGCCTTTTACAGACACGCTCTCTATAACATCAGGGTATAGCGTCCCCTGCGCCAGAAATTCCACACCTTGTATCTTTCTTGCCTCCTCCTCAAATAGGAATATGAACTCATTGCCTATGATCTTTCTCTTTTTTTCAGGATCTGCTACGCCTGCAAGCCTTGACAGAAATCTTTCCTGGGCATTTACGTAGACAAGATTGATCTGGAAGTGGTCTTCGAAAGTCCTGCGGACGCTTATCTCCTCGCCCATTCTCAGGAGGCCGTTATTGACAAAGACACAGGTGAGCTGCCTGCCGACCGCCTTGTGCATTATAAGGGCAGTGACTGAGGAGTCAACGCCCCCGCTCAACGCGCATATAACCTTTGCGTCCCCGACCTTTTCCCTTATATCTTTTATTGTGTAGCCGATAAACGAAGACATGGTCCAGTTTGACCTGCAGCCGCAAATACGGAAGATAAAATTCTGTAGGATATGGTTTCCCTCAGGGGTGTGAGCAACCTCGGGATGGAACTGCACTCCGAAAACAGGACGGCCTTTTTGTTTCATGGCCGCTGTGCAAGAATTCTGAGTGCTTGCAAGCGATACAAAACCGGCAGGCGGATCTACTACCCGATCCGCATGGCTCATCCAAACCTGGTGATCAACCTGCTGGAATCCATAAAAAAGGTCTGAATAGTCAGATATCAGGAGTTTTGCATGTCCGTACTCCCTGTTTTGCGCCTCAAGCACCTTGCCGCCCAGCATATATGCAAGAAGCTGCATCCCATAACAAATACCAAGGATAGGGATTTCCCCTTCCATGATCCTTTTCTCAGGAAGCGGGGCATCAGGTTCATAAACGCTGTGAGGCCCGCCTGACAATATAATCCCCTTCGGGGACTGCCTCTTTATCTCATCATAAGAAGTATTATATGGCAGTATCTCACAATAGACCCTGTTTTCCCGCACCTTGCGCGCAATGAGCTGGCTGTATTGAGAGCCAAAATCGAGCACTATAATCTTTTCGCTATGCAAATCCATGGGCAAATCCGATGGGCTATTTTCCCATGCCTACGTTCTGAAATTTCTGAAAAACCTTTCCTTCCGTCTTAATGGCAGGGGCTATAATCAATTCCGTCATCTGCATCTCCCTGATATTGCGGGCGCCGCAATTGCCCATTGCAGTCCTTAATGCGCCGACAAGGTTTTGGGATCCGTCATCCAATTCGGCAGGCCCGAACAGTATCTGCTCAAGCGTGCCGGTTGTGCCAACTTGTATCCTTGTACCCCTGGGAAGGTTTGCATGGGGAGTAGCCATACCCCAGTGATGTCCCCTGCCTGGCGCCTCCTCGGCCCTGGCAAAGGCGGAGCCGATCATCACAGCATCCGCCCCGCATGCAAATGCCTTGCAGATATCGCCTCCAACGCTCATACCCCCGTCTGTGATTATCGGCACATACTTGCTGGTCTTTTTAAAGAAAAAATCCCTTGCATAAGCAACATCACATGTGGCTGTCACCTGAGGAACTCCAATTCCAAGGACACCCCTTGTAGTGCAAGCAGCGCCTGGCCCAACCCCAACCAACACCGCATCTATGCCTGTCTCCATAAGGTCAAGGGCGACATCATAGGTCACACAGTTTCCCGCGATGACCGGCATATTTATCTCCCTGCAGAGTTTGTGTAGATCTGCCACCTCATATTCTGTAGTAATATGTGTGACTGTAAGCACTGTGGACTGAACGACAAAAACATCCGCCCCCGCCTCCTGCGCAATATGGGCAAATTTGCAAGCCCTTGTCGGGATTGCGGACACGACAGCAGGCGCTCCTCCGGCCTTGATCTCCTTGATCCTTTCAGCTATCAGCTCCTCCTTTATCGGCCGTTTGTATATGCCCTGTATGATCCTTGTCGCCTCTTCCTTGCTTGCAGATGCTATCTCAACCAGTATGCCGCTTGGATCTTCATATCTTGTTTGCACACCCTCAAGGTTCAGTACCCCTATGCCGCCCAAACGCCCCATCTCGACTGCCATCCTTGTGTCTACCACCCCATCCATTGCAGCGGCAAGAAATGGTATCTCATACCTTTTCCCCTTAAGCTCCCATGAGATATCCACCTCATTGGGATTGACAGTCAACCTGCCCGGGACAAGGGCGATGTCATCGAATCCGTAACTGCGTCTGGCCTTGCGGCCCCTTCCTACCCACATACCCATTATAGTTTTCCTCCTTTTGATCGACTACCATTATTTCTATTTTTATTCATAGGTCCTTTACCTGACAGGCAAAGCTTATATATTAATTAATAATACAGTACGGGAAAAGGTTTGTTGATGGGTACCCAAGGGCTCTATAAAAATTTTGGTATCCTCTCAATATTTTGTGGGATCAGCGCTCAAAAGAAAAGACATACCTTCATGTCTCTATTAAATATATAATGATATATAATGGCGTCCCCAGGGGGATTTGAACCCCCGTCGTCGCCGTGAAAGGGCGGTGTCCTTGACCGGGCTAGACGATGGGGACGCAATATTTCGATGAGTAATTCCAGAATCAAACCAGCGAAGCTTTATCCAAAAGAAAGTTTCTATAAACCTCATTTCATCCTTAAACAACGCAACCTTTTTTAAAATAATTATGTATTGAGATTGATTATTCCGAGGTGCTTGCTGATTTTTTTCATAATGTCTTAGTATAAAAAGCACTTCCAAAATCTGTACAATATTTATCTCAAATTTCTGTCTAAAAGTCAAACTATTTTAAATATCTCCTAAAGGCTATTTTTAATATTTTTAAGATTTGAATAATGAAATCACTTTAATTGCAAAATAGCTTGCACTAAATCACCTTTGTGCTATAGTAAATGTATCGAAATTGATAAAAATTTGTGATTTTAAATAGGAAACGTAATGCGCAAGAATAAAATTCATGACATTGACACGACCATTGGGCATCATGATCGATTGAGCAAAAACCTCAACCAGTTAATTGCGGAGATCAAAAATCTCCACAAACGGGTCCGGATACTTGAAGAGATACGAACGGAGCTGAGAAAATCGGAAGAGGGATTGCTCTGGCTGGCCGCTGTGGTTCGCGATTCGAACGATGCAGTTACCGTTCTTGATTTCAAGGGTAATATACTATTCTGGAACCGAGGGGCTGAAAGGATATACGGCTGGAGCGAGGAAGAGGCCCTGTACATGAATATACTCAACATGATGCCAAAAGATCGGCAAAAGGATACCATGGAATTGCTAAAAAGGCTTAAAAGGGGTGAACCCATTGAGTCGTTTGAATCCCAGAGGCTTACCAAGAAAAGGGAGATCCGTGATCTCTGGGTTACCATTACACTCTTGAAGGAGAAACAAAACCTACCATTTGCCATCGCCACCACCGAACGCGACATTACCGAAGAAAAACGGGAAAAGGAGGGGCTAAGGAGACTCAAGGAACAGTGTGATCTAAAAATTGAAAGGAAGGGCAGGGAATTGAGTGCAGCCAGGGAAAAGGTAGACCGGACGGAACGTCTTGCCTCCCTGGGTAAGCAGGCAGGGATAATCAGTCATGAACTCAAGGATCCCCTGAACGCAATAAATCTCAATTTATATCTGTTGCAAGACCGCATCGAATCAATAACTCAGGACAAAAGGATTAAAATGGCCCTTGATGCCATACAGGAAGCGGTCGATGAATCGGTAAGAATCATTGAGAATGTCCTTTCCTTCAGCAAGGGAAAGGAGCCGAGGATGTCAAAAAATAGTATGGAATATCTCATAGATAAGACGATGGAAAGGGTAAAGGTGCCTCCATCCATCGAGGTGATAAAAGACATACACAAGGAACTCTCTGAGATTTATGGGGATGAGACCCAACTCATCCTTGCATTTTCCAATATTATAAAAAATGCTGTTCAGGCAATGCCGGACGGTGGACGAATTATCATAACACTAAGGGAAAAAAGAGATATGGCTGAGATACGTTTTACAGACACAGGTCCGGGAATCACCCCGGAAAAACTGGAAAAGATATTCGATCCCCTGTTCTCCACAAAGGCGAAGGGGACTGGTCTGGGACTATCGGTGTGTAAAGAAATAATCACAGCACATAACTGGAATCTGGAAGTGGAAAGCACCGTTGGGAAGGGAACTCATTTCATCGTCACCCTTCCGTTGCCATGAAACCGCAACACCAATCCGTTTTTTACATCTGGGCAAGTGGCCATTGGGAATCTTTCCCTAATGGATATAGGGAGATAAGGACAATAAATCATTATCTACCGTGCAGTGATATATGATAAACGAATATTCAATCAGAGACCTTCGTTTGCATCAAGATAGGAGAAATTTTAAAGTACATGAACAGGACAATACGTTCATTTTTGATATATTATCTTTTTCTTGTAATGCTTTTCCCTGTCTTAATCAACCCTATTGCCCGGGGTGAGTATTTCGAGCCTCTGCGCATTACCGGTGTGGTTCCTGATTCTTACCGAAACACATCGCCTTCAGGGATTTGCATCCAGGGAACGGGTTTTAAGCCAGACACCGAGGT
Organism: bacterium; assembly: GCA_016934595.1. Lineage (GTDB taxonomy): Bacteria > SZUA-182 > SZUA-182 > DTGQ01 > JAFGSM01 > JAFGSM01. The sequence continues at coordinate 23,364 of JAFGSM010000037.1, forward strand.
GCACCTGTACCGTGTGGGATCGAGTTTGCGGGCAAGCGTGGAAACCCCTGGCAAGGCTTATGGCGTGGTTGTGAGCGGCACATACGCCTATGTCGCTGACTTCGGAAGGGGGTTGCAGATAATCGATGTCAGTGATCCCGCTTCGCCGGGGCTTGTGGGCGCCGAGGATACCCCTGGAAAGGCGTATGGTGTGGTGGTGAGCGGCAGATACGCCTATGTCGCCGATTTCGAAAGGGGGGTGCGCATCATCGACGTGAGCGATCCGGCCCGACCTGTATCCGTAGGACATTTCGGTACACCAGGCACGGCCTGCGACATAGCGGTAAGCGGCAACCGGGCCTATATCGCGGACAGAGGGAAGGGGCTCTTAATTGTAAACGTAAGCGATCCAGCCAAGCCCGAACATGTGGGCGACCTTGAGATGAAGGGAACTGCATCGGGTATTGCTGTGACCGGAAGATACGCCTATGTCACTAATTGGGAAAAGGGGCTGTATATCATCGACGTAAGCGATCCCGCACATCCAAAGGAGTTGAGTGTATTTTCGACTCCCGGCAAGGCCCACGATGTCTCCGTGAACGGACAATATGCCTATATATCCGCAACCGATGCACTCCATATCGTTGATATAAGCGATCCCGTGCATCCAATGGGTAAAGGCATACTGAATTTTCAGGGGGAAGCCTTTGGTGTGGTGACGAGCGGCAGGTTCACCTATGTGGCTGACTCGAAAAAGGGTCTGCGCATCATAGATGTGAGCGATCCCGCACATCCGAAGGAGGCGGGAGTGTATCCGACACCTGGCACGGCGTATGATATTGCCGTGAGCGGAAGGTACGCCTATATCGCCGATCTCAATCAGGGACTGCACATCATCGACCTGAGTAACTCTGCAAATCCCCGTCTGGTGTCCGATTTCAAGACGCCTGGAAGGGCCTATGACATCGCCATAAGCGGCACTTACGCCTATGTGACTGATTTCACGCAGGGCCTGAACATCATCGATATCGGTGATATCCTCCATCCGAAGAAGGCAAGCGCCTATGACACCCCCGGAAATGCACTCGGGGTCGCGTTGAGCGGTGGATTTGCATTTGTGGCGGACGGTGACGAGGGGATCCATATCGTCGATGTGAGTGACCCACATGCCCCCCGGAAGGCAGGTACGTTCGCTGCCAAGGGGAGCGCCTTCAGGGTGGCGGTGAGCGGCACATATGCATATGTCGCTGCAGGCGGGGCGGGGCTGGACATCATCGATGTAAGCGATCCCCGTTCACCTCGGCGGATTGGCCGCTTCGACACCGAGGGAAACGCCGTCGATGTGGTCATAAACGGCGCCTTTGCCTATGTTGCGGACGGAGGGGCAGGGCTGAAGGTGATCGATATCAGCAAGCCATCCAAACCAAGACTGGCAGGGACCCTGCCTGCATACGGGAGGATCTACGGGACGGCGGTGAGCGGCGGATTCGCCTATCTGGCAAACGGGGAAAGGGGGATCGGCATCATCGACATAAGCGATCCCAACCATCCTCGTGTTTCAGGGAGATTCGATACACAGGGGAGCGCTCTGGATGTTGCGGCGGCTGGAAGGTACGTCTATGCCGCAGTCTCGGGTATCGGGGTCATGGTAATCGACGTGAGCGATCCCGCATATCCCAAGATGGTGGGCACCTATCCAAGCGGAGGCGAGGCGCTCGGCATAGCCCTACACGGCAGGTGTGTCTTCGTGGCGGATGGGTATAGCGGGGTCCATATCATGCGGGCGCTCCCCACCCCCTGTACAAAAACCCGGCATATCAACTCCGGAGAACTTCAGGTCATGGTGCCGGCCGCACTTCCCCCGGGTGACTACGATATAGTGGTGAACAATCCGGATGGGGCCGTTGATATTCTCTCAGGGGGATTTCATTCCTACGCCCTTTCCGAGGACGCCCGGCCGGGAGGGAAGACGAAGCAATAATCCTCTTAAAACTGTAACTTTTCAGACGTTTAATGTACTTTGAAACATCAAATAAAGGAAGGAATTTATCTCACCTTGAGAGCAGATCAAGGGAATGCTTTATCAGGTCTTTCAGTGAATCAATCCCTGAAGGTCGTGATGAAACGCAGGATTGCACCGCCTTTTGCGCATTGTGTTTTGGATAGCCTAGATTGACAAGCGCAGACACGGCATCTGTGAATAATGACCCATCCTTTTCATGTGTCTTTGCCAATATGTCATATCTTGCATCTTCTTCGGATATGTCAGGCCTCGAGATTTTGTCCTTCAGCTCCAGTATCAGACGCTGTGCCGTCTTTTCGCCGATGCCCGGTATGGAATGAATAAGCCCGGCATCCGCCTGAACGATAGCAGATTTCAGGTCTTCAGCAGACAATTTGGAGAGTATGTTTCTTGCGAGCTTGGGACCTATCTTGCTGACCCCAATCAGTTTTTCAAACATCAACCTTTCTTTAAGACTGAGGAAGCCATAAAGCTGAAGGGCGTCTTCACGCACGTGAGTGTAAGTCAAGAGCGTGATCTTGGTTCCTATATCGGGGAGATCGTAGAATGTATTCAGTGTGACAAATAGCCCATAGCCAACGCCATTTACATCAAGCACTACGTATTCCGGCGATTTTACATTCAATGTGCCCGTAAGATGCGCTATCACTATAGATTCCTCATTGCGTCCGGATTTCTCCCTTTGATTCTGGCAAGGCAAGAATTCTATCCTTGCCTTATCACTTGAGATTCCTCATTGCGTCCGGATTTCTCCCACAGGCTGCCCACCGGCTGCCGTTTGTATGGCAGTGACAGATAGCTACAGCAAGGGCGTCAGTCGCATCCAATGGATATTTCTCTATATCCATCCTTAGTATGTTTGTAAGCATGGCCCTTACCTGGCATTTACTGGCAGATCCGTAACCGACCACAGCCTTTTTTATCTCCTTAGGGCTGTATTCAAACGTGGGAATGCCGAACTGGGCTATGGTAAGAAGAAGCGCCCCCCTTATATGGCCTAACAGCAGGGCAGTTTTTGCATTTTGCGCCACAAACGTCTCTTCCACAGCAGCGTGATCAGGCCGGAAACCGTTCAGGACTTCCTGTAGCTGAGTGCATATGCCATTAAGACGGTCGGAGATGGCCGCCTTTCCTGGTGTCCTGAATGTACCGCAAGCTATGAGCCGATAACCTCCGGACATCATTTCTATAATGCTATACCCTGTACAGTTGAGGCCGGGGTCCATACCCAGAACAGAATAGGGGCAGGAGGGTCTACTCATCTTCAAGGGAATTCATAATATTTTCATCTATATCAAAATTGGCATATACATTTTGCACGTCATCATGCTCCTCCAGGGTATCCATCATCTTGAGCATCTGCACGGCCTGCTTTCCTTCCAGTTTTATAGTAGTTTTCGGTATCATGGTTATTGATGCGGAAGAAACAGGAAAACCGGCCTTTTCAACAGCATCTTTGACCGTCTCCATTACCTCAGGATCAGTGGTTACCTCATACACATCGCCTTCCAGGCTTATATCATCTGCCCCGGCTTCAAGGGCAACCTCCATTAGCCTGTCCTCATCCACACCCTCTGACGGCAAAACGATAAGGGCCTTTTTGTTGAACATCCATGATACACATCCTGATTCACCCAGGTTTCCATTGTGTTTTGAAAAGATATGCCTTATATCCGCCACTGTGCGGTTCTTGTTGTCTGTCATGATTTCCAGCATTATCGCAGCGCCGCCAGGACCATAACCCTCATACGTCATCTCTTCATAACTCACCCCAGGCAATTCCCCTGTTCCCTTTTTTATGGCCCTTGTCACATTATCCTGAGGCATATTAACTGCCTTGGCGTTTTGAATGGCCGTTCTAAGACGGGCGTTTGCAGCAGGGTCACCTCCACCCAGCCTTGCGGCAATAGTAATCTCTTTAATAACCTTGCTGAACGCCTTTCCCCTCTTGGCATCCGTTGCGGCCTTCTTGTGCTTTATGGAATGCCATTTTGAATGACCTGACATATATGTGTCTCCTTTGTTATTAGTCTTCTGTTATTGCTCCTCTTCTTTTTCCTTTTTGGACTCCGCAATAATCCTTTCAGCCAGATGCGCAGGCAGCTCATCGTAGTGTGAAAATTCCATCGAATATGTGCCTCTTCCGCCCGTAAGGGATTTAAGATCCGGCATATATTTCAACATCTCCGCCATGGGAACCTGAGCCTTGATCACCTGCGTACGGCCCTGGGTATCCATGCCCATCACACGGCCTCTCTTGGAGTTGAGATCGCCTATTACATCGCCCATATACTCTTCAGGGATAACCACGGTTACATTCATAATAGGCTCCAGAAGCACAGGATTACATTCCATAAATCCCTTTTTGAACCCCATAGACCCTGCGATTTTAAAGGCCATTTCCGAAGAGTCCACCGAATGATAGGAACCGTCATAGATGCTTACCCTCACATCCGTGATGGGATAACCCGCAAGTATCCCTTCCTCCATTGCTCCTGCCACGCCCTTTTCTACGGCAGGTATGTATTGCCTGGGCACTACCCCGCCGACTATCCTGTCCACAAATTCAAATCCTGCCCCCCTTGGGAGAGGCTCGATCTCAAGCCACGCATCCCCATACTGACCGCGGCCTCCCGACTGCCTTTTATATTTGCCCTGCACCTTGGTTTTCCCCTTTATCGTTTCTTTATAAGGCACCTTCGGGGTCTTCATCAAAACATCTGCCCCGAATTTCCTCTTGATACGGTCCACAGTGACCTCGATATGTATCTGCCCCATTCCTGAGATGATAAATTCCTTGGTTTGGGTATCACGGGATATCTTGATGGTGGGGTCCTCTTCACAGATCCTGGAGAGGGCCGTACTTACCTTTTCGTCGTCTCCTTTTGTCTTTGGTTCGATGGCATAGGAGATCACCGGGTTAGGATAGGCCATCGGTGGATATTTGATAGGATTATTTTCATCGCATAGGGTGTCTCCGGTGGTGGTGGTCTTTAGCTTTGCCAGGGCAGAGATATCTCCGGCATTAACCTTTGGCACAGGCACATTATTCTTTCCATCTATGAGAAAAAGCTGGCCTATCTTTTCCTTAACATCCTGGGTGGAGTTGTATATCTGGGAATCCGAGGAAAGACTGCCTGAGAAAACCCTGAAAAGGGTCAATTTTCCTGCATATGGATCGGCAACAGTCTTGAATACGTATGCTGAAAACGGGTCGCTTGTTCTGCGCTCTCTGGATATCTCGGCGCCGTGAGGGTCTTTGCCCTTCAGGGGAGACATATCTACAGGCGAAGGCAGAAGCTCTATGATTTTGTCAAGCAGAGGCTGCATTCCGATATTTTTCAATGCAGATCCGCACAGCACAGGCGTAAATGCACGTTTTTTAACGCCTTCCTTGAGGCCGCTTTCGATCTCCGCATCGGCAAGGGTCCCTTCCTCAATATATTTTTCGATAAGGGTATCGGACGTTTCAGCTATCGATTCAATCAGCTTGCTTCTATATTCTTCAACCTGGTCATTTAATTCGGCAGGGCATTCAGTGACCTGAAACTCGCCTGTCTCTTCCTTGGGATATAAAAACGCCTTTCTTGTCAGGATATCCACCACGCCTTTAAATTCGTGCTCTGCCCCTATTGGTATCTGTAATAGAAGAGGCTTCATTTCATCCATTTCCTTTAAGCCTTCCAATGTCCTTAAGAGATCGGCCCTTTCCCTGTCGATCTTGTTTACAAACACAATGCAGGGCTGCTGGAATTCTCTTAGAAATCCCCAAACGGTATCCGTCTGAACCTTGACTCCGTCTGCTGCGCTTACTACCAGGACCGCTGCGTCCATCATCCTGAGGGCAGCCTTTGTGTCAGAGATAAAATTGACATCACCCGGGGTGTCTATAAAATTGATCTTGTGTTTATTCCATTCACAAAAGGTTGGAGTAGCATTGATTGTGATGCCTCTGGCCATCTCATCAACGTCATAATCCAGATGGGAAGTCTTGTCATCGACCCTGCCTAACCGCTTTACACTCTTTGTATCAAACAGGATTGCCTCGCATAAAGATGTCTTGCCATCGCCACTATGGGATACGATTCCGATATTTCTGATGTTTTCTGCTTCGTATTCTTTCATTCTACACCCTCCTCCATTTAAACAGACTATGCCATTTTCATTAATTAAATCTCAAACGGTCTGCTTTGTCAAGTCTGGCAATGTCAAGGTGAAACCCACATGAATCTTCGATTCAAAAAAGGGGGATGAAAAACACCTTAGCTGATATACACCCTAACCTGATTTCCTGAATATTGAAAAGATTCCCTGCCGCGGGCAGCAGGGAATCTTTAATAATCTCATCGCAATACATCAAATAAAAGGAATGGGCTGAAACGGAAAGATCAGGCCTGATGCCGCTGCCTCAGGAGGCACAATATATATTGTTGTCGGTATAGGAAAGTAAAACTCCAAAGGAGGCCCTTCTTCCAGCCATATTTTTGCCCTTACGGAAGTCAAAGTAGTGGCCGGAATTAAGGTAGTTCCTGAGATTCTTGCAATGGGAAGCGGCGGAGGAGGAATCAAAACCCCAAGCGCCGATGCTATAGGCGAAGTGGTGTTTGGAAGCCCCGGCAAAGATGTCGCCGCTGTCAATGGGGCAAAAAGTGTATTGAAAAACAAGGCGGATGAGAATGGAGAAAAAGGCGACAAGGGAAAAAAGCTGGCGGTTGATAACCCTGGGATAGGAGACCAGAATGGGTTAAAAAACGGGGAAATCAACTGTGCATGTGCCCCAAAGCTAAGGATCAAAACAGAACAAGATAACACGAAAAAAACAAACAAGGCTGCTTTTTTATTATTAATATCACGTAACCTAAACATTTCCACCCCCTATATAAATTATGACGTTAAGGGTTAATAGTATGACACAGTAAATATTTTATGACATATCGTATTTTGGTTTCATTTCCCTCCTTCATCTTTATCTGTCTCATTTTGCATCACGTTGATGATGTATTTGTCTTATTCTTTTTTTTATTATTTAAAGCATAATATATGCCTGAGTTATCGGCGATTTTGAAGAAGATAT
>JAFGSM010000038.1 GCA_016934595.1 bacterium
GAATATAGCATCCGGTTTTGATCTTGTCAAGTCTTTAAAACCCCCTTGTCAAGCTAAAATAGAAATGTATTTAATATGCCTTTGTATTTAATATGATTTTGCCGGTTTAAAAAAACAATATCCTGCTCGGGCTGTTCTTCCAGAACTGGCCTATGCCCTTTATCATTACCATTGATAGCACAAGATCAGGCGAGCCGTCATGGTTTACATCGCCTATTCCTATATCGGTCAAATACGCCTCTATCTCCCCTGAGCGCCATACCTCGCTGAACGATATCCCGTTCCATTCTATAAGGCAAGCCTCGCCTCTTCGGTAAATACGGCTTTGGGGGAAAAGGACGCCTGTTGACGATGTATTCTTTATCAGCATGATATCAGGCGACCCGTTGCCGTTAATGTCCTGTATATTAAGACGGCTTGAGAGATAAACCCTGGACTTTTCATCCGCCATGCCAAGCGCTCCCTTTGCCTTGTGCTCAAAAAAATAAGACTTTCCCCCATATTCGGCATCGCTTTTCCATATCTTCTTTTTGTCCCTGTAGATGGTGAGCCCTCTGGCAAGGGATGCCGTCTCCTCGCTGCCGTCTCCGTCCAGATCAGCCATGCCGATATTGAAGATATTCGCCCCTTGCGGAAGATCTACCTGTCTGACCGAGGCATATCTTCCATTTTCCCATTGATACTCATAGCAGCGGCTGTCAAAAGGATCTGTGATCCCCATCCCCTGTGCAAACAATGCGGTTCTTCCCGGATATACTGGGGCTGTCCTTAAATAAAGGGGAACTTTATCCCATATCCTGCTGAGTCCGCCCTCCTGCCATTCCAAAACGAATGAGCGCAGAAATTCCCCTCTCTCCAGGCTGCTTACAAAGATCTCAGCCCGTCCATTGCCGTTTATATCGGCAGCGTCCATCGAAAGGTGATCCTCCAAAGCCTGTCCCTTTATTTGCAAAACGGCATCAAAGATCTCTCCGTTCCATGAGAGGATCGAGATGTCCTGACCGTCTGTTATGCATATCTCATTTTTTCCATCCCCTGTTACATCACCGATGGCCATGTGACGGATTGCGGCGGGTATTTCCTGAGACACACGGGATACAGGCAGGATGCCGCCCTGCGGAGGCGGAACCAAAAACCGTTTTATTGCGCCGGATGAGGCATTATATGGCTGCGCAGGGGTTTCTGCGGTACCGCGGCTTTCATCTTTCAGAGGCGCGGCAGGTCTCCATTCATGGCTCATACTGGCTATTCTTGCGCCTGTAAGGGCAGAGATTACCTGTGCGTGGATGATCTTCAAGCCTCCATCACCTTGTACAGATAAAAGTATAATGGCGGATATGCCCAATCTTTGTCCCAAATCCTTGATTTGAGATTGGTTCATGTCCTCAATCCCTGTGACGTTTAGTTCATTGATAACAGCAGCGACACTGCCCTCTGCTGCCACAGAAAAACGTCTGCCTTGTCTTATTTCATTCACTATGGATTCCATGCAAGGGTCAGGGGGGCGGTCTGTCCGGCCTGCTTCTGTTATCGATATGGCGACAGGTATCCTTGCGGCGCTTATCCTGACCTTGTCTGCGCGTTTTATAGAATGGCCCTCAAATCTTTCCAGTATCCTTCCTACGCTATATTCCTTCTCAATCTCTTCTATCTGAATAATGCCTATCTTATCCTCAAAACGCCCCAGCACAGCGCCTGTTATTGGATGCGTGAATTCTTTGCCTGCCCTTATGCACAAAAACTCCATACCCTTCCTGATTCCTGAGTCTGAACCAAGATCCAGGAAGACCTTTTCCTCTTTTACCTCTGCTATATAACCTTCCATAACAGGGAAATAGGCGGCTATCTCATCCGCCAGGGGGCAACTGGATACTTCATAGGAAGACAGATATGATGGCATAATTGACAATAAAGACACAAGGCACAATACAAGAAGGGCATTAATGGCAGGAGGAAAATCCACGGCCTTTATGCCTTTTATATGGAAAGACAGGTATATGACAGATCCCTCCCGAAGTTTTCATAAAGATTCAAAAGATTCAAATATGTTATTTAATCAGGAAAACAGTGTATTGTCAAGAGAAATATTTTGGGCTGTCAAGCCAAAAATCTTGGGCGGGTTTGAAATTTATATTAAAATCTTATATTCATATTATGGAAAGGAGAAGACTCTAAGATACAATGTCTTTAGAATGGATGAAAAATCGAACCTGCCTTATAATCAGCATAATCATTTTATCATTTTTCATGCCCTTCTTTCCTGTTTTTTCACCTCTATCAGTCCCTGCTGAGGAGTCGATCATCCCCTCTCATGGCGGTTCAAATTTGGAAGGCCGCACAATATCCCCCTTTATGGAAGAAAATCATATATTTTCTAAAGTGAAACAAGACCGCCCCTTCGGCCTGAGGATTATAAAGCCCAGGGTAAATATCCGCAATGGTCCCGGGAAATCATATCAAAGGGTTGCATCTGCGAAGGAAAACGAAATCCTGCCCGGACTGGGGAAGGAGGGTGAATGGTACCTTTGCCGTATGCCTAACGGCAAAGAAGGCTGGGTGGTGGAATGGGCCTGTAAACCTGTCCCTTTCCATCATGAGAAAGCCTCGTCTGAACAAAGACAGGCTGTTGCATCAAGTGACGGGGCGCTTGTAATGGCCGGGCCGGCTGAGGTATATCCTGTCCTTGAAGTCTTATCTATGGGCACATCTATGGGTGTATATCTTGAAGAAGACGGATGGCTGTATATAAAGACGGCAAACGGTGAAGTTGAAGGTTGGGTGTCCGGAGATTCTGTGCACGACCCTAAAAAAGACATAGATACTAATGCATTAAAGGATGAGGCGTTCAACATCTCACAAAAATTGAGCCGGTATTATGATAAGGAAAAAATGGGTATTGATGCATACAGGGATGCCGGATGGTACCCGTCATTTATGATCCTGCAAGGGGAAAAGGATATCCAAATCGAGCCTTTATCCAATGGCTGGAGGCTAAAACTGACCTTTTCTCTAAGAAACATCTCAATGGATACGCTTTTTCCCCTGTCGATGGAAACAGTCAGTTCCTCCCTTTCCAGATCCGACCGCCTCTTTTTCATGGTTTTGGTTCAGGCTATTATGGAAAATGAGGCGTTTGAAGAAATCGAGATAATAATCAGGGGGATCAAAAGGTCAAAAGGTGCGCCTTCCATGAAATGGGTCTCAACCGGAGGCATTGTCGTAAACAGAACGGTACTTTCAGGCATGGACCTTGACAAGACCGACCCTGATGAGTTCTGGAAAAAGTTGTCAAAAGAACGTCCCCCTGACACTTCTTCTTCCTTGGATATTATCCTTTAATTACCCCTACAGGCTTCAATCTTGCTACTTTCAGGGCTATACCGGCGTCATGAACAACGCCGACAACTGATGATATCTCCTTATACGCCTCAGGCATCTCCTCCCTGAGCGTTTCCCTTCCTGCGGCTATTGCAATAATCCCCTTTTCTGCAAGCTCAGCGGCTATGGATCTGCCTTTTGACGCCTTTAGCGCAGCGTTGCGGCTCAAAACCCTGCCTGCGCCGTGGCAGGTGCTGCCAAAGGTCTCTTCCATTGCCCTTTGAGTGCCTTTCAGGATATAGGAGCAAGTGCCCATGTCCCCTGGGATCAGTATAGGCTGACCTGTCTTCCGGTATTCAGCAGGAAGATCAGGGTGGCCTGGCCCGAAGGCCCTTGTCGCCCCTTTTCTATGCACAGCCACCTCCATTTCCTGCCCGTCTATCTTATGCCTTTCCATCTTCACGATATTGTGTGCTACGTCATAAATCAGGGCCATGCCCAGCTCCTTTGGAGAGATATCCAGCCCGCGGCAAATGGCTTCTTCTGCCCAATGCATGAGGCATTGTCTGTTCCCCCAGGCATAGTTTGCCGCGCACCTCATTGCGCCCAAGTATCTCTGGCCCTCGGGGGAATTTATGGGGGCGCATGCCAGTTGCCTGTCAGGCAGGATTATTCCGTATTTCACTGCTGCCTTTCCCATGACCGATAGGTAATCCGTGCATATCTGGTGACCTAGTCCCCTTGATCCCGAATGAATCATGACCGTGATCTGATCCTGCGCCAGACCGAAACATCGGGCTGCCTCAAGATCATAGATATCGGATACATACTGGATCTCCATAAAATGATTCCCAGATCCAAGCGTGCCCTGCTGGTCTTTTCCCCGATCATATGCCCTTTGGCTTACAAGGTCAGGGTTTGCCCCGTCAAGCCGCCCCCTTGCCTCTGTGTGTTCCAGATCGGACTGAGAGCCATAACCCCTGGAAACGGCCCACTCTGAACCCCGTTCAAGGAGTGTCCTTTGATCTTTTGAATTCAGCTTCAGCTTGCTTTTTGATCCTACACCGGCAGGCACATGCCTGTAAAGGGCCATAATGGCCTTCTCAAGCCTTTCCTTGTTCATAAAGTCTTTTCTGAAAAGGCTTGTGCCCATGATGCGCACTCCGCAGTTTATATCGAATCCGACCCCGCCGGGCGATACCACGCCATCCTTGACACTTGTAGCCACAACTCCGCCGATAGGCAGGCCATAACCAAAATGCATATCAGGCATGGCCAACGCCGCCTTGACTATGCCGGGAAGGGTCGCGGCATTGGCAAGCTGCTGCAGGGATTCATCCCTCCTGATGCTCTCAAGAAGCGTTTCGTCACAATAGAATATCCCTGGAACGCGCATTCCTTCCTGGTATGTGATGGGGATTTGATATTTGAATGGGCCTATCTTTTCGATCGGGATGGACATAATGATTTGTCGAACTCCCCTGCAATAAACCTTCCTGCTAAGGCTGCTATAATTTATCAAACATCCAGGATAACCCTTGCGTGCCAAAGGCCGTCAGGTGACCGCAGGACAGAAAGCCTGTGATAAGTGGCGGCCTTGACCTCTGCCATGAGTTTGTGCCTTTTTGTATCTATATGCTCGCCTGAGCACACCGCCACAAGGCCTTTTTCATCCATAAAGGTCATTGTGAAATGGCGAAAAATGAGGCCCTCTGTCTCATGGATAAATATGAGCTCATTCAGCCATGCCACCAGAAGATCCTCCAACGTCTGTGCCTCAACCCTTGCCTCATGACTGCATCTATTCCGTATCTGCCGCAGAGGGACTATCAGGCTGAACAGCCCCTTTGCCGTGTTTACGAACATTTCCTGCGGCGTAGCCCCTGATGAAAAAAGGCCGACATCAGCGGTGGTATCTATCCTTTGATATGGCCTAACCAAAGAAGACCTTTGCCACCTCGAAAAATTCCTTATCCACGGTCTTCAGGGTGCCAACCGCATCCGAAAGCGGTATATCGACTATCTTGTTTCCCTGCAATGCAGCCATACGCCCGAATTTTCCTTCATGCACCATGTCTATTGCCCTTATGCCATATCTTGTCCCCAGCACCCTGTCATAGGCCGTGGGAGTGCCGCCCCGTTGAACATGCCCCAGGTTTGTCATCCTCGTCTCTGCGCCTGTCCTTTTTTCTATCTCTTTTGCCAGAAAATCTCCTATGCCGCCAAGTTTGACATGCCCGAATGCATCCAAGGATTTGTCCTTTGTCATATATTGTTCAATGTCTTTAGGCTTTGCGCCTTCTGCAACCACGATGATGCTATACGCCCTTCCCCTTGCCTGGCGCTTCTTTATCAATTCCACCACATCTTCGACTGAGAAAGGGAACTCAGGGATAAGGATGCAGTCCGCGCCACCTGCTATCCCTCCTATCGTTGCTATCCATCCGGAGTGGCGTCCCATAACCTCCACGACCATGACCCTGTTGTGTGATTCCGCAGTGGTATGAAGCCTGTCAATCGCCTCGGTAACTATCTGTGTGGCCGTATCGAATCCAAAGGTGTAATCCGTGCCAGAAAGGTCATTGTCAATGGTTTTGGGCACCCCTATAATGGACATCCCTGCCTTGTGGAGTTTGTTTGCCACTCCCAAAGTGTCCTCGCCCCCTATTGCAATGAGGGCCTCCAGCCCTTCGCTTTTCATCGTTTCAAATACCCTGTCAACTCCCTTATCGATCTTGTAAGGGTTGGTTCTTGATGTGCCTAGTATGGTTCCCCCTTTTGGGAGTATCCCTGAGATATGGTCTTTTCCGATGGGCTTGACTGACTTGTCTATCAGACCTGCCCACCCGTTCATGATACCCAGAAATTCATCCGAGAAACGATCTATTCCCTTTCTGACAATGGCCCTTATGACGGCATTGAGGCCGGGGCAATCCCCTCCTCCAGTCAATATACCAATACGCATCCTTAAAACACCTCCTCCTACATTGTTTTAATAATCTTTGGCCGATATTTCCTCATACAGGAAGAAGATCCGCTTTTCCATTTGATCAATATATAAACAGCCAGCATGCAGGCAAATCCGCCTGTCACTGCTGCCGTATCCTGGCTTATGGACAGGCCGAATCTCGTGACAATCAACCTTCCAAGCAGGCCGCCCATAATAAGCCCTAACACCGGGAATATATATACAATAAACGACGCCCTTAAAAACAATCCGTCAGGCACTTCTATCTCAACATGCTGGCCCTGTATTGCCCCTACGGGATTCTCAGCAAGCACATCCTTTTCTCCGCCATCGCCAACGCCACATAATTTGGCGGAAGGGCAGCAATGACATGAACCTGATTTCTTTACACGAACCAGCGCCCCTTCAGGCATGATCTTTACAACTATTCCTTCTTCTGTGGGCATAAATGATTGCCGTATCTAAATATAAGATGTTTTACGTAAAATTTAAAAAGAAAGCAAGTTTTTTTCTGTGCATATTTACATATCTTTCTTTCTAAAATGGCTTAGCGCCTCCTTGCAACAGACGCAGCAATTTCCTCTTTTGAAACCGGCTCTTCCTTGTCTTTTTTCGTTTTTGGGTTCACAGAGTTTTTGTTTTTTTCGGACGGCTTGATGATCTTTGCCTTATTCACCTTAATCGCCTGATCAGATTTATGTTGATTCTCTGCTTTTTGGACAACAGGCCCTTTATCAAGGTCTATAATATCGCTCACAAGCGACAGACGATATCCCCTGTTTATAAGCCCTTCGATTATGTGTGGAAGCCTGCGGTGAACCCTGTCCTCAGCGGGCCTTGATGTGGCAAGGTGCATCAATATAATCCCGCCGTTTGCCCCCTCAGGGGTGCCTTCCCCGTAATGCATGATCTTGTCCGCAATCTCTTCAGAGGAGTAGTATATCGGGGAATCGGTGTTGTGCACCCAGTCCAGGGTATCCAGTCCGTCTTCCAGATCGCGGCCGCATGTCCATGACACATGTGTATAGCCTATCTCCTCTGCCCAATTTAGTATCTCCAGGGTCTGCTCCCCGTAAGGCGCCCTCCAGAAAGGGGCCATCCGCCGCCCCGTCACTCTAAAAAAGGCCATTTCAGCCTTTTTCAACTGGTTCTGGACAAAGGCCTTATTAACCCAGGGCAGGGTCTCGTATCTCATCTGTGAATTGAGCCTTGCCAGATGTGGATGTGTGTCTGTATGGTTTCCTATCTCATGGCCGGCGGCAACCATTTTCTTTACGATACCTGGATGGTTTCTTATAAAATCACCCTCAAGAAAGAATGTACACTTTACATTGTATATTTTCAATATGTCCAGTATCTCAGGGGCGCAGCTTGCGGATGCCCCTCCGTCAAAAGTCAGGCAGACCTTTTTTTCTTCGATATCCCCACGGGTGATATTTTTCACCTTTTCCGTTATCCGGAGGCCGGTGTCGACAAAAAGTTCGATCGGATTGGATGGTATTATAAACCCTTCTGGGTCGTGAGATACCACCTCTATCATATTTTTCCCAGGAAGAAGGGTGATTCTGGGGAAAAAAAACCTTCCCTTGGCGCAGGTAGTGGCCTCATACAGAGCATCGTTGAGGTAAAGGGCGCATATAGAGCCTTCAGATGCCTGGCCTGAGATGCCAACAGTCTTTTGCGCCCCCAAAGGGTAATCCTTGACCAGAGAAATCTTGACCCTCTCCTTGATTACCCTCTTCTGGGAATCTTTCAATCCTGCGCCTGTTGCTTGTGAACGTGAGACTGCCTCTGCCTGATCAAGCCGCGAAGTCCATTCATTCGGGAAAAAAGGCGATTTGTTGATAAAAGGTATATCTATAGAGGCATCCGTGACGGATAAAAACCCTGGCGGCCCAGGGGCCGGGCTGGACAATATAAAGGCAAATATGCCTATAAGGGCGAAAGAAAGGATCAGTCCGGCTGCTAAGCCGGTTGACCAGCCTTTCCTGCGTTGGATGTGCATCAAAAATCTTTTTGACCGGCTGCTGGCATAAAAGCGAATCAAACACCAGTGATATTGTCTGAGGCATTTAAACCCGCAGAAGATCATACCTCTGACATGAAGAATGCGGTCTTCATTGACAGGTGTCCAGCAGTGCGTACAAACTAATTCGGCCTTTTTTTCAGGACGGGATGGCGAAATCATAGCGCATCAATTCCCATTTATTCGTTTTTTATAGATATTTTCGTAACTGCTCAATATGTTATGGGAAAATAGGCTTCTAAATGACAATGAGTTATCATTTCCACAGGATATCGAGCAGTTACGATTTTCCCAAGCTAAATAAGAAACTCGCCCGAGGCGGCCTGTTTTTTAAATCTATTCTAAATCTTCGGAAGATTTGCGATCCTTTGGGAGCAAATCAGACAATCTGCTTTCAACCTGGTTTGCCTGACTAATCTTAGATGTAAGTTCCTTTTTTCTTGCCTCTGCCTCTGCGATTGTGAATTGCAATTGTTCGGCCTTCTGTGTGGCCTGTTCTATAGCATCCTCCTTTGACCTTAGATTCTCCATCTTGATGCCTATATCCTCGGCCAAAATATCAAGGGCCTTTAACCTCTGGTCTGTCTCTTCGATGATAGATCCATATTTTTGTATCTGCTTGATTTTTCTGTTTAAGTCTTCGACAAGGCTGTTAATCTCGCTGATCTCCGACCTCATCTGTTTTATCGATTCATCCTCCGCCTTTATAAAACGTACATGGTCGAGTGTTTCTTCTCCTATAACCTTAAGCTCTTCTATGCCTTTTCGTGTTTTTTCTATGGTCGATGTCTGATGCATACATCTTTCTATTTGTTTGTCCATATGAATGGTTATGCTGGATAGCTGATCGGCCTTCTGTTCTATTTTATATATATCCTTCTCTTTTTCAGAGAGTAAACCGATTTTGATCTCGACATCCTCGGCGATCCTGGCCAATTCGTTAAATCTTTGATCAAAAAGGGCCATGCGTTTTAATGCATCCTGGCCATCATCCATCTTCCGGTCTATATTGGAGGCCATAGAATAGAAATGCTCCAGCTTTGCATTCAATATATCCTCCGCAGCCTTTTGCCGCCCATCCATGCTTGAAAGGATATTGTCAAACATGTGTATCCTGGCCTCCAGTTCCCTTGTCCTTGTCTCTATCATTTCCCCTGTATCCTTAAAGGCAGACACCCTGTTTCCCAGTGAATCCAATGCATCCTTCTGAAGCCCGATCTGCTCCTGCGCCTTGGAGATATCCTTTTCCGCCTTCTTAAGGCTGCGGGTATATCTTAACGCATCCTTTTCTGCGGCGCCGATCTCCTCCATAACCAAATGTAAATGATCCACCCTTTCCATGGCCTGATCTATCACCTGTTTAATGTCCAAAAATTCCTGGGCCTGCGCCTTGATCTGCCCGCCCATCTTGTTAAGGCCATCGAGCCTTGTCTCCAATTGGCTGACCAGACCATCCCGGTCAGAAATAGATAACAGCCTTTCATCAAGGCTTTCGGACATCATCTCCATCTTCTGGATATCTTCCTGAACGCTGCAGATAATCTCTCCCCGTTTGATGACATCCTCTTCCTTCTTATCGATTTCAGACCCGATCATCCGGATATGCGATATTTTTTCTTCCATCTCGGCTATATATGCGACGTTGGAAAGGAGCTGCTCCAGCCGCTGTCCCATATCGGTCATCATCACGCCCAGGCTGTCTGTCTTTGCCAGGATCCCTCCAATCATCTCATCCCTTTTTAAAAGGTCTTCGGTCTTTTTAGAGCAATCTTCTGACAATGACCTCAACCTTTGCAAGCCGGATCTAACCTCGTGCAATAATCCTGACTGGCGCTTAATGCCGTCTAATTCCTCATTCATATCCTTGAGGGTTTTGTCGATTTGCCTGGATCGGTCCTCCATATTTCCAAAGCCAACGCTCAAGGACTCAAGCGCCTTCTCCTTCGCCTCCAAGACCCGGGTCTCTTCCTCAAGGGATTGGATCCTCAGGGTATATGACTGTATAATCTCCTCCTGACGTTTAAGAAACTGGGAACGCTCCTGCAATGCCTCAGACATCTGCTTCAGCTCCTGCATCTTGTCGTCCAGAGAATGTAAAAGCTCTTCAGCATTGTCAAACCTTGACATCTTCTGATCCAAATCCTTTAACATCTCCTCAAGCCTGAGTATGTTCCGGTCAGTTTTTTTGATCAGCTTATTTTCTTCAGAAAGCTTGTTAATCTTGGCCTCCATGTCCCAGAAAAGGACATTCAGCTTCCCTGCCTCCTCATTGGCCTTTTCTACAATAATACGCTGCTGCGAAAGGCTCTGTATCTTGGATTTTACATATTCGGCCATGGAATTGAGGCTCTCCACTTTTTGTTTTGTGAGCTCGTAGAGGTGGCGGTTACTCTCAAGTCCGGCAAGATTTTCTTCGGCTTTAGACATTGCATTTACAAAATGCCCTATCCTCTGGTCAAATTCTTCCATCCTTTGGAGCAGGGCATCTTGCCTTGAGGATAAACCAGCCAGTTCCCTGGAGTGTTTCAATATATCTGTTTGTATGCCCTCAAGTTCGGCGACATTCCCGGCGATTGCCTCCCTCTTTTGATCAATCTCGGCAAGGATTTGTATAACGGTCTCGGCTTTTACAGACTGCTCTTCAATCCTTTTTCTTAGATCGTCTAAAGGCATGCTGATCTGCTGTAGCTGGGATTCTATACGGTCAAGCCCATCTTTTTTGCTCATCACCTCCATTATGTGGGCATCAAAATCCTTTGAAAAGCCAATCACGCTTTTCACCCGGTCATGTATGATGTCTATATCTTCTTTATATCCAAGCAATTTGGCTATATTTTCCTCAGTCACATCCGCGGTGAATTTTAGGGTTTCAAGGCGCTTTTCGACCTTTGCCAAAAGATCTGTGCTCTTTGAGAATTCTTCGGTCTGTATACGTATTTCATCAAGCAGGTTTTGAAAATGCAGCTCTTCCTGCCTTGATTCTTCGAGCAGGTTCTCCAAATATACTATCTGCTGTTCCATGGCCTGAGAAATCTCTTCAGGAGAGGCGTCTTTGGACTTTGCCTTTTCTGGCATGAGCTATCTCCTTTTAAAACATTAATGAGTATTATTAATTTTCAATGACTTTTATAGTAGCATAGCCCTTGTTTTGACGCAAGACTATGATATATTTCAAGGGATTCGCATGCGGATGAATCCTGATATAAATAAGGGAAAGCAATCCCAACGGAGGATTGATAAGGCAGGGAAAGGCAATTGTCGGAACGTACTTATCAGGTATCTATTCTAATTGTAAACCTTTTTTGCATCCTTTCTTATCTCTGAAGGTATATCCAATCCTAATGAATAGGCGCTGGTCAGATTGAGATAAAGTTCCGGCTCCACTTTCACAATGTCTATCTGAGACGCTGCCCTTCCTTCGTTTAACGCCCTTATAATGTCGGCGCCCTTTCGCCCAATGCGGTAAGGATCAAAGGCAAGTGATGCGACAGCCCCTTTCGGCGGGCCGAATATCCCCCCTCCGATCAGCGGGATTCTATTTTGGATACAAAATTTGGATATGGACTCCATATGGGTGTCTATTATCCTGTCCCTTGAAACCGCATAAATGGTATCCACCTGTGAGGCCAGTTCAGACAGCACCCTGTTGATATCCTCTCCGTAGTAATCCAGAGGCTGAATTGTGATTTCAAGGTTAGGCCTCATCTGGGCCATATCCTTTAGCGCCTGAACCTGTTTTTCCCCTTCACAAGATCCTCGGGTATATATGACCCCCACCTTTCTCATCCCTGGTATTATCTTTTGATAGATTGAAAATACCTTTTGCAGATCAAGGCCGCTATAAATACCTGTATAATTTTTTAAAGGGGCGGCTATAGCGGTTATATAGGAATAACCGATAACTGGACAGGGGAGATCCAGTCCCTTTTGAGTGATAATAATTTCAGCAAGACATGGGTCCATTATATATACCAGATCAGCCTCATGAATCAGCGAGGGGCTGGCATATGTCTTTATTATATAGTCCAATCCGTTAAAGATCATGCCATCCTTGATCCCTTTTAGATGTGGCTCATATTCTTCAAACTTTTCCCCGCTCAGTATCGCCAATACCCTTTTTTGTTTAGGCTCCTGTATTGGGCCTTGCTGCACCATTGTCTTGATGGCCATGATCAAAACTACCAAAAGGCTCAGAAGTATTCCGCTTCTTATGAGCACAACCTTTAAAACCTTTTTCATTTCCATTGGAACACCTTATCATTATTAATTATTAGATTACAAAAAAATCAATGCCAAGATAGATGTGACAAAGATGGTCAGGGTAACGGCCAGAATGACAGCGAACGGTGTCTGAAGATATGGTATCCCGACCAGAATGACTATAATCACCGTTAACGCGACGGCTATCCAGCTGACATAATTGCTGACATCTCCGGTGTGTATCTTGGCTGCCTTCTTACAAATATTAAGAAACCATGAACGTGAAAAATCCCTCTGTTTCAGTTTGATCTTTGACAGGTCTTCCGAACCGATCAGGCCGAAAAGCGCCTTTTCTACCAAGGAATCATACCTTTTTTCCATTGTGGTGAATTTTTTTAATAAATCAGATGTAAGGGCCCCGGCATCCTTTCTCGTTATCATTCCCCAAAAGATGCGGCTAAAGATCACCTTGTCCACCAACCCGTCGAAAATCCCATCGGCGGATGTTACCTTGTCAAACATGTTTTTCCTGGTTATCGCCTTATCAACGCTGCCTGAAAGCCTTTCGTCCACCTTCGAGATGCTGGTGAATATACCCTTGTTAAGCATCGCATTATCGACGGATTTTGAGAGCCTTTCATCCACCTTGCTTATTTGTCTGTATAGGCTCCTGTCATTTATGGGTCTATCGATCGCCTTGTCATATTTCTTGTCAATATAGGATATGTGATCGAATATACCCTTCTGTCCAGGTTTGACCCTTTCAACCTTATCCTCTGCTGCAGAGATATAGTCCCATATCTCCTTTTCCTCAAAACCTGGCCTGATAATCCTTGGCGATATGACATGCTCCATCTTTAACGGTGTCATCCATGCATATACCATCAGCTTTGCTACGGTCAATTCCGCTGCATATACAATCCCTTTATACACGAGAGCGCACAATGCCAGAAATCCTGAAAAAAGTTTCCTGTAATAGATCTCTACATGATATCTCTTCGGCAGCTTATACAAGAAACAACCGAAAGTAATCCCAAGGATAACGACCACACCCCCTATCATGATCGCAGAGCTGCCGCTCACCAGATTGTGAACCACCTCTGGATCGGAGAAAAACGCCTTTGTGACAGGATTATAGAGCAATGATATGGTGGATCGTGGCCCCCCGTGGGCATGGAGGTCATATATGATATGATATGCATGCGAGCCTGAATCAAAACCGAAATATGAAAGCATGGGTCCCAAAAAGTGATTCAAAAACCAGTTTGGAAATATCCCTATAAATACAGCCAGTGTTGCCAGAATGGATAAAGGAACCTTCATTGGAGAAGGCGCAGGGGTTATTTCCGCATATTTATGAGGCCGCTTTCCTAAAAAGATAAAATAAAAAAGCTTCATATTATAGGCAAATGTGCAACCCGCTGTCACGATAAACATTACCTCTGCCAGCCTGAGCCATCTGTCAGGGCTTCCCAGGATATGGACAGAGTGTTCATATGCCTCGATAATTGCGTGATGCAGCATGGTTTTACTGGCAAAACCATTAAATCCAGGGATGCCTGATATGGCGCACATGCTGACCAGCATAACAAAGGCCGTAACAGGCATATTTCGCCACAGGCCGCCAAGTTTGCGAATATCTGTCTCTCTTGTACGAAAAAATACAGCGCCCACACACAAAAAAAGCGCTGCCTTGAACAAGGCATGGTTTATTATATGAAAGGTTGATGCAGTCAGTCCCATAGCCCCTTGAGTTCCCATATATGCAGCGCATCCTATGCCCATAATAATGTATCCCATCTGACTCACACTTGAATATGCGAGAAGCTTCAGGCTGTGGTTTGAGATAAGGGCATTCATTGCGCCGAAGAACATGGTCATTATGCCCAGCCATATAAGGACATGACCTACATGGGATGTTTCCATCCACATCGATGATGTCATCCTTGACCATAGCTGCGAATCTGCAGGAGAACCTAGAGGGGCAAATATCATATTCACCGTGCGTAATATGCCGTATGCGCCCACCTCGATCATAATGCCTGATGACAGCGCCGCTGTGAGGGCTGGAGAATCCCCATAGGAGCATGGCATCCATATATGCTCAAGAAAAACACCTGCCTTGCCGCCAAAGCCTGCGATCATCATGCCGGCGATTGCATAACGCGCCCAGGAAGGGGCTGATGCAAGGGCCATCCCCAGGCTTTTGATCTCCACAGTTCCAGTCACATGGTAAAGGAGGAAGATGCCGTATAAGAGGATCAATCCTGTTGCAATTCCAAGATAAAGATAGACCTTTGACGCGGCAATGGCAGCCTCATCCTCACGATGGATCACCATCAGATATAGGAAAAGGAGTATCGCCTCATAAAATATGTATAATGTAAAAAAGTCGCCCGCCATAAAGGCGCCGAGGGTAACTGCAAGGCAGCAGCAGTTTGCTATGTTGTAACGCTGGCGTTTATTCTCGGCCTCCAGATAGGACTTGGAAAAAATGGATGTCAGAAACCATATAAGACAGGTGAAGATCACAAGGGTCATGCTGACAGGGTCTACCTTAAATGTAAGGTTTATCCCAAACTGGGGCAAAAAAGGAAACTCAAAATAAACGCCTTTCATAAATGCACCATCAAGGTGTATACCCTTTATGACCGGCTGGTATAGAAACACGCTAATTGCGAATGTCATGCCTGTAAGCAAAACAAGGAGATTGCTGCTCAGACAGTCATCTGTAAAAAAGGCCAGCATAATGCCCCCAAGGAGGGGGATCATGATAAGCCACAGGGGAAGGCTCGACCTGTGGCTCCCTTCAGGTGTGATTTGATCAAACGGTATATCCTCCCCAGATGCATAATGTCCTGCATGACCGGCTCCATCATTTATAGCTCCTATAGCTACGGTATAAACATCCCTATGGCCGGATAATTCGTAATCCTGGGTATCATGATAATGATCCGATGCAAGGCATATAGATACGCTGCACACAATATATAAGACGGATAATAGCGCCAAATAAGATATCATGCCTTTTTTTGTTTTTATATATTTATTCATATTATACATATTTATAAATAAATCCCTTTGCCTTCATATTTTCAAAACATGGCTTCGCTTATCTTCCTTGCAATATTCAGAGGCCATCCTGGCATCAAACCAAAGGCGAGGGTCGCCATGGCAAGGATAAGGATCGGGATAAGCATATCCGTGCCTGGATCTAAAGACCCTTGTGTTTCACTGGAGCCGGAATCGGCTTTTTCCCTTTCAAACCAGGCGCCATATACAACAGGCCCATAATACACAAGGTTCATAAAGCTGCTCAATATAAGGATACCTACCGCAAGGATGCCGATCCATTGGCTATAAGAGCCTATCTTGACCGCCTCCAATGCACCTATCGCCAAAAACCACTTGCTTATAAAGCCATTAAAAGGCGGAAGCCCAATCATCGACAGAGCTGCAAAGGTAAAACAAAAGGTGACGACAGGCATCTTATGTCCTATCCCCTTGAATTCTTTTAAATACCTCCTGCCTGTCTGTTGAATCATAGCGCCTGCGCACATGAACAGGGCGGCCTTTATTATGGCGTGATTAAATATATGAACAAGCCCCCCTTGCAGGCCTGTTGGCGAGAGAAGGGTTACTCCAAGTATTATATAGCCTATCTGGGAAACGCTGGAATAACCTAGAAGCCTCTTTATCTCTGTCTGATTGATTGCCGCGGCCGAGCCGACAAAAATGGAGATCAGTGCTATAAAAAGCAATGCAGTAGTGAGCAGGCTTCCTTTCATAAGGCCGCTCCCCATTATTCCATATACAGTCCTTATGATCCCATAGGCGCCGGCCTTGATCATAACCCCTGAGGATAAGGCCACAGCGCATGTAGGGGCCTCAGGATAAGCGGATGGCATCCAGAAGTGAAGCGGGAATATCCCTGCCTTTACACCAAATCCGATTATGTACCCAGTAAATATAATAGGGAGAAAGGGGGAGCCCTTTAATCCAAACCCTATTATGGAGAAATTTATAGTGCCCGCCATGGAGTATGTCAGTATGATTGAAAAGAGCAAGATCAGCCCGCCTGATATGCCCATAAAAATATATATGATAGCCCCCTTTAATGCGACCCTTGTCTGTTTGTGCGCCATCAGCATGAACGAAGCCACGCTTAGGAGCTCAAAAAATATGTACAGGCTGAACAGATCCCCGCTGAATACCACCCCAAGCATGCCGACAAGAGTCAGAAGAGAAAAGGCATTATACCGCACAGGGGAATTGGCATCCTTCATAAATCCGACCGAATAAAAACTTACCAGCATCCATATACAAATGGAGATTATGCCTACAAAAAAACCCAGGGTGTCCACACGGAAAAAAATACCTAAAGGGAGGCCCGTAGATAGCGTATAAACGAGTATCTTTCCCGCATTTATATGGGGATACATCGCCGCGACAGATATTGCCGACGCAAGGGTAATAAAGGCTGTAAAGCGGCTTGCCTGGCCTACAAACGTCTTGTCGATCCATCGGATTGATACTGCCCCTATCAAAGGAAAGGCGATGGCAAAAATGGGTAAAATGCTTTGCTGATTCATATCTTTTTATTTAGTTCCTTTTTTTATTCGATCCTGCCTCATGGCTGGCTTTAGGCGGTTCTGATGCCTTCTCGGCCTTATCTAATCCTAAATAAAATCTCTTTCTGTCCATGTTCAAAAAGGCAAAAAACGTGAGGAATATCCCCAGAAAAAATTTGTAGACAAACCGGAGAAAACCCAGATTTGGCTTTTCATGAAAGCCTTTGACAAATTGGGAACTTACCGGATCAAACCTGCCGCTGAATACGGGTGTCATCTCTATCAGATAGGCTGACAAGACAAAGATTACCAAAAAGACGGCCAAGGTGACCATAGGTCTGAGTTGCCTGCTTTTAAACCTGGATACAAAATAGATCAATATAATGACCATCATAAAAATCAAAACCCCCCAATAAAGTAAATAAAAAATCGGAACCTCTTCCTCGCCGCTATGTCCGTGTTCTTTAAATCCTTCTGATCCTTCGAGTTCGTTATCCTTATGGCCTTCCATATCTTTATCAATATCTTTATGATGTTCTTGCACAGCCATTCCATGTTCCTCATATACAGGTTCATGAATGGTCGGCTCCTCTTCCTGCGCAATGGCAATATTTTCGGAAGGTCTCTGTGGCGCTGCGCACAGGGCTTTAAAAGAAAAGATCAAGACTGCCAGCGCCGATATGCATAAAATAATAAGGTTTCGTCTCATGTCATATAATATCCAAGATTAGATTTTCTATTAAGGGAAAAAGATATTGCTGATTTCTCGTACAAACTTTAGAGGAAGCCTCGGAGATATCCCAAAAAACAACACGGCTATAGAAAGCAGGATCATTGGCCCAAGCATGATCCTGTTTGCCTCGTCATTTTGGGCAGGCACAGAGACATGACCGGATTCCTCGCCGCCATGCATCCATGCCCCGATTACCACAGGACCGTAATAGATAAGATTTAACAGACTGCTCAATAAAAGGGTGAGCAGAGATATGAGGCCCACCGGCGCCCAGTAATTACCCATCTTCATAGTCTCCAGTGAACCAATTGCAAGGAACCACTTGCTTATGAAGCCTATGAATGGAGGGAGTCCTATCATCGAAAATGCGCATATACTGAAGCATGCTGCAGTAAACGGCATCCTCTTGCCGATCCCTTTAAGGTCTTCCAGATCTCTGAGACCTGTCTTGTAAATAAAGGCCCCTGCACACATGAAAAGTGTGCCTTTCATTATTGCGTGGGCAAATATATGCAAAAGACCGCCCACGATGCCTGTCGGAGACAGTAGGCAAATGCCCATAACCACATAACCGATCTGTGATATACTTGAGTAAGCGAGCATCTTCTTTATCTCTGTCTGGGTGATGGCGCAGGCAGAGCCAAGCAGAATGGTAATCAGGGATAAAATCAGCAAGGGGAGGATCAGGCCCATATGCGATTTAGCCATATCCGTATAGCCTATGATATTGTAAACTGTCTTGAAAATCCCATAGGCGCCTGCCTTGAGCATCACACCGGAAAGAAGGGCGCTGGCTGGAGATGGAGCAACAGGATGAGCGGATGGCAGCCATATATGCAGTGGGAATATGCCTGCCTTTACGCCAAATCCTATAATAAAACTCCAGAAGATTAAAGGCGTCCATTTGCTCCCCTGAAGGCCGATGCCGATCATCGTGAGATCGCCTGTTCCAGTGATCTCATAAGTCATTATGATCCCGAAAAGCAGCACAAGGCCGCCAGCAATGCCCAAAAATAGATATTTAAATCCGGCCTTCATCGCATCAGGCGTTTCTTCATGAAAAACAAGGATAGCCGATGCCACGCTCAAAAGCTCGAAAAATATGTAAAGGGTAAAGAGATTTCCTGTAAATACAACCCCCATCATCCCGCCAAGCGTAAGCAGTGAGAATATGTTGTATCTGCCGTGCGCATGCGATTCTGTCATATATTCGATTGCGTACAAAGAGGACAGTGTCCATAAGATAATGGAGATTATTCCCACAAAGAATCCGAGCAGGTCCGCCCTGAATACAAAATTGAATCCAAGGCCCGTGTCAAGGCTCATGTTCAGGACGGATCCGGCGTTTATCACAGGATACATGAACAATACAATAACCATGGTCACAAAGCTTATGATAAATGTGTAGTGATAATAACGGTTTTTTTCAACAAATGGCCGGAATACTATCGCGACAATGGGAAACATCACCGCGAGCAAAGGCAGGTAGCTATGCACTAACATTGTTGTCCTCCTAGCCCTATATTTTTAACGAATATGGTTATATTTTTTTTCATGTTTCGTGTCTCCCCGAACAGCCAACAGGGTTTTTCCATTCCTATCGATGTATTTCGAAAATCCTTGCGGCCGCAGGCATGGCTGTTTGATGGTATGGGAATTTTATCAAAATTCCTATCAAGACAACCAAAATCGCCAATATCATTACCGGAACCTGCATCATGGCAGGCGGTTTTTCTTTCTTTTTTATATCTATCCTGGGGTCGCCAAAATAGGAGATGGCGACCACCCTGAAATAATATACTGCATTTAAAAGACTGCTAAGAAGCAGAAAAACGATCAAAAAAGGCAATCCAGCCTTAAATGCAGCATTGGCAAGCACCCACTTGCTCATGAACCCGCTCAATGGGGGTACGCCAACCATAGAGCACGCCCCAACGGTAAAACATAGCATGGTAATAGGCATCTTATAGCTCAGCTTCCCCATATCCGCTATATCAGTGATACCTGTCTGATATATGATGATGCCTGAGACGAGAAAGAGCATTCCCTTGACTATCGCATGGTTGATTATATGAAGGATGGACGCGGCTATCCCCATTTCCGTGATCAGTGCGATCCCGAACATGATATATCCGACCTGAGCGATGGTTGAAAAGGCGAGCATGCGTTTTAATTTTGTCTGCGCTATGGCAAAAAAAGACCCCCCAAACATTGTGACTATAGAGACCGTTAAAAAAAGCGGCCTCAAGAGGCTGCCATAATGCCCTTCCTGAATGACAAAGACGCCGAACAGAAAACGGACAAGGGGATAGATGCCGGTCGCCTTTATGACAAGGCCGGAAAGAAGGGCGCTTATCGATGACGGGGCCACGGGGTGAGCGTCTGCGAGCCACGCGTGTCCCGGAAACAGGGCTGCCTTGATGCTGAATCCCATAACCAGAAGGGCCAAAGATGCAAATATGAGATAACGAAATGGATATATATATGAATCAGGCCCGCTGGTCATTATTCTAGTCACCTGCCGGGATGCATATTGCATATTAAGGGTGCCTGTGGCATTAAACAAAAGCCCTATCCCGAAAACAATGAATATAGAGCTCAATGCCCCTACAAGGAGATACTTAAACGTGGCCTCAAGGGACTCGGCCTTGCCTGTGATGGAGACCAGCGCGTATGAGCTGAGCGATGCGATCTCAAAGAATACATAAAAATTGAAAATGTCTCCGGTCATTACTATGCCTGTCATTCCTGCCAGCATAAGCATGAACAGGGTATAATAATGCGTATGTCTTGCGTCGGTGATTTCGTGATGGACATAAGGGATAGAATACACTGCGGCAAGAAGGCCGAGCCCTGTGATCAAAAGGAGCATGATGGCCCCAAATATATCTGTTCTGAGCACAATGCCGATTGGCTGGCCGGTCTTCAGATATCGCGCCCCATGCCATCCGTAACCCAGAAAATACTCAATATGCCCTGACGCAGAGGAAAATACCTTGAGAAAAATAATCACAGACAAACAAGCGGATAAAGCCACTGCAACCATAACAAGAGTGTCTCTCCATTTGCTTGACCTTCTTCCGATCAGGACAACAATGACTGAAGCCGCAATAAGACATATGGGTATCAAAACCTGAATATGTGAGCCTGTCTGTGTCAGCGCCTGATTCATAGTCATTCTATCCTTTAAGACGCATTATCTTCCGTGTGTCAAGTGTCCCATAGTTTTCGTATATCTTTACAGCCAGGCTAAGCGATATTGCGGTAACACTGACGCTTACGACTATGGCGGTAAGTATAAGGGCCGAGGGGATTGGATTCACCATGGCCAGTTCACCAGCAGCAGCGTGAGCAGCTTCTGCCGCATTCAAAACCTCATTCGGATGAGCCCAGAATTTAGTGGCGGCGCCAAGCCGTATATCGGCGGATGCGATCAGAAAAAGATAAACAGAGGTCTCCACTATATTCATGCCGATAATCTTCTTTATCAAATTGGATTTTACCACAAGGGCGTAAAATCCTATGCAGAACAGGATCACCGTCACCACATAATCTATCCTACTCAGCAATATCCTTAGAAACCCTATCACGGAGCCTCCTTTTCGTATCCGGTCTCTTGATCTTTTTGTAATATGCGGCATCCCGTTTCTCTTCCAGAAAGGCATAGAAAAGCCCTATGGCTACACCACAAACAGCGAGCCCTACCCCGATATTTATCCAGAAAAGGGTGCCTCCGCCGAAAAGCTCGCCCAACTCGCCAAAAGGCGGGAAGCTTATACACCTGTTGGCCAAAAAATTGTATCCGGCGCATATGCCTATAAGACCTACCAGGATGTAAATAAAAAGCCCTGAAGAGATAACGACCTTTACTCCCTCATCCGGCGCTGCTCTGCGGCCTTCTTCCTTATTGAAGGCAAGACCGATAAGGATAAATGCGGCGCCGACCACAACCCCGCCTTGAAATCCTCCGCCAGGGGTAAGGTGACCATGGACGATAATGTTCAACCCGAACATAATCAAAAACGGCAACATCAAACGCGTGACCGTCCGGATAACCAGACTCGTTTTGAAATCCGGTTCTTTTTCCCCTTTTTCAGCTTGTCTTTGTCCTTCGGCCATGGATATTCTTTCCTGCCATTGCTAAATGCTGTTCATTGAATACACTCAGCAGACTTTTCATGGAGCCTTTTGTTTTATGAATTTTGATGTCTCGCCGAAACCGGCGGATCATGGTCATTCCTTCCCTGCCCCCAGAATAGAAAGCACACTGATCAGGGCGGTAAAAAGCACGGTGGTTTCAAACAAGGTGTCATAGCCACGGTAATCGAATATAGTGGAGGTGATAATATCGAGGGCCCCTGTCTCATGTGCCCCATGTCGGTTATAATGCAGGGCCACCGACTCTCCTTTTTTGATAGCATCCTCCTTTGATATATGAGGGGGCACAAACTCCGAGTAGCCCGGCTGATGAGGATCCCCTACGGGCGCCAGAGTCATGACAGCGGCTATCATTATGATCCCAAAGATACAAAAAAATACCATAGGTACAAAACGCCTCATCAGTCTTCCCTCCTTTTCGTTCTGCTCAATGCGGCCACGAAAAGTATGCTGGATATCCCAGCCCCAACAGCGGCCTCGGTCATCGCGACATCCACGGCCCTCAGAATGCTGTAAGTAATGGCTATTGTAAAGCTGTATGCCCCGTAAATGATAACCGACTCCAGGAGATCTTTGCTTATCACGGCTGCCAGGGCGGCACAAACAAGAAAGACCAGGATGATCAAATGTGCTATCAAAACAAGATCCATAGCTATACCTCCTTGTCCTTATCCATGCAATTATCTTTGAGCAGATTAAAGGTTGTATTTTCTATCCAGGGATTTTTTGTCTTATAACAGAAACGCAGGATCACATGAATAGCAAGAGGATTGGCAAGCAGCATGAATATCAGGATAACGATGATCTTGATGCTCTCAATAGGGTTTATGGTCAACCAGTAAAGCCATATGCCAATGAGCGACAACAGAAAACCCGGGCTGTCTCCTTTTCCGGCGGTATGACCCCTGTTATATGAATCAGGCATCCGGATGACCCCTACCGTGGCGCATACGAAGAAAAAAACCCCTCCAAGGATGAATACCCCTGAAATGAATCTCAAAATGGAGTGAATATAAACCATTTTTAGCTATTCCCCCAAATCCCTTTGTTCCAGATATTTAACAAAGGCCAATGTAGTAACATAGATCAACATGGCATAAAGCATAGCGATGTCCAGAAAGGATGTCTTTTGGAATATGGCGGCAAGAAAAACAAGTGCAGCGACTGCCTTGGTGCCCACTACATTGATCCCTATTATCCTGTCAGCGGTTGTAGGCCCAAGGATTGCTCTGTACAGGCAAAAGAATATAGTGCAGGAAAGGATGGCTATGGACAATTTAATTATAATAAACAGATCCATCATTTCCCCTCCAGATTAAAACATGCCTGTATCCTTTTTACAAACCCGCCGTTTTTCATGATATCCTTTACCGCATCCTGACTTATGCAATGGATCAAGAAACGGCTTCCGTTCTTTGTCTTCCATGCATCTATGGTAATCGTCCCTGGCGTAAGAGTTATTGAATTGGCGTTAAGAGAAATCAGAACATCTTCATCGAGGGGCGTTTCTATTTCAACAATCCCGGGGGATATAAGCAGGGTAGGCCGCAATACCCTTTTTGCAACATCAATCCCTGATTTTACTATGTCGATGCATAGCCGAAAGATATAGACTATCATCCGAAAAATGAAACCAGGGTGCAGGTAGCGATGTATCTCCTTTTTGGTTAATATCGGGTACGGAGATACAAAGGTAACCAAAACGGCAAAAAAGGCGCCGAGCAAAAAATGCTCGATCAAGTTCTTAATGCCCAAACTGGAAAACAGGTCGGCGGGAAGGGTGATGATGATCCAAAAACATAAAAGAAGGATCACGCTTACAACAGACTCTGAGATATCTTTTCCTCTAAAAACTGACAACCTAAAACGTCTCCACTAAATTATCGCAACTGTTCACAGTATCTTCCGCCCCTCTTATAAAATACCTAAAACATAGTTGCCGTCTCAATGCTAAATCGGGCCGCTGCGTCCGCTATGACTCAACAAACCCAAAACGGCCGAACGGTTAAAAAATTTTATAATCCCGGATTAACTTATCATGGGACAAGGTTTTTGTCAACAAAGTTTTTGCCAGCAAATTTAATGATATTATAATTATTAATTATTAATATAATTATATTTTAATCCTTTATGCGCTCTTTTGTTTTAAAGAAAAATGTATTATTTATTTGCTGCAAAAAATATACTTAGATTTTGCAATTAATATGCCTATCAAAGTATGTTTTCAAACCTATTGATATTGCTGTCACTGCATGACAAAAAATTAAACGCTTATTGCAAACCGTTGCGGCGATCGTTTAAACATCAAAACAATCTACAACAAATTTAACCTTTCGATGGATGTCCCTCTTGGCATTACAAGGGCATAAAACCCAGCAATTCTCATTTTGACGCTTTTTGTCACAGCATACAATATATTTTATGCCTAAATATAGAATACATGGCATAGAAATTGGTCAAAATGATAATTGCAGCATAAAACCGCCGCGGCAATTTTGAAAAGAAATTATAAGGTTTTGTCGAAATAAGAAGGAGGGCTATATGAAAAAACAAGAAAAGACAAAATCCATTAGAGGTTGAATAATGGAGACTCAGATACAAA
Organism: bacterium; assembly: GCA_016934595.1. Taxonomy (GTDB): domain Bacteria; phylum SZUA-182; class SZUA-182; order DTGQ01; family JAFGSM01; genus JAFGSM01. The sequence continues at coordinate 24,577 of JAFGSM010000038.1, forward strand.
AGAAAAAAGTGATTGAAAAAGATTTTGAAATAATGTATGATATTAGGACATTAAAGGTTTTAAAATCCTAAAAGAAAGGTTTTTGCAAGTGCTGTTGTATAAAAAATGGTTTATATATACAATATCCTTTTTATCGATAGGCGTTATAGCCTTTTTCCCTTACCCTGTCAGGGCGAAAATATATAAATATACTGACAGCGATGGTGTTACACATTACAGCGACCGGCCTTTTTACGCCGATTATTGCACATATCCGAGAAACAATAAGGTTTACTTTATTCAACCGGATAGCGCCGAAGAGATGATTCTGGACAGGATTATAATGAGAGTGTCCAGGATATTTGATATGGACCCTGCTCTGATTAAGGCCATAATCAAGGCAGAATCGGACTTTAATCCCAATGCCATATCAGTGGCAGGGGCAAGGGGACTTATGCAATTGATGCCGCAAACGGCTTGTATAATGGACGTCAAGGACCCATTCGATCCTGAGGATAATATTACCGGAGGAACCAGATACCTTAAGTATCTTTTAAACAGGTTTGACAACGATTTAGAGATCAGTTTAGCCGCCTATAATGCAGGCGAGACTGCTGTTATCAAAAATGGGGGCATCCCAGAATATAAGGAAACCATGGGGTATGTTCAAAAGGTGTTGAAGTATTATTCACATTATAAAAAACAGGCATGGTTGAATGATACTATATTTCAATTTGTGGACAAAAATAATGTCCTCCATATTACAAATACCTCCGGTTCTTTCCTGGAAAGGTCATCTCACTACTAACACGCGCTGTCGATCAACTGCAACCATAGACGAAAACAGTCAAAATGAATTTTTATTTCACTATTGTTTTCTTATAAATACGAAATAAATTGATATTATCGATGCCCGGCAACCCATCTTGCCTGAGGTACGAGCCAAAAAAATAAAAACCTGTGAATCTGCCAAACAAGCTATCTCTTATCAGAATATTTCTAATACCGCTTCTGGTGGTCGTTCTTCTGACCAGGTGGAATGACGCCATTGCCTTGACCGTATTTATATTAGCCGCCATTACAGATTGGCTGGATGGATATATCGCCCGAAATTCCCAGCAAATAACCACCCTTGGAAAATTTCTGGATCCTATAGCCGACAAGCTCCTTATATCCGCTGCATTCATATCCCTGGTGGAGATTCAACGCATACCTGCCTGGATAGTGGTGGTGATCGTAGGCAGGGAACTTGTTATAACAGGCATGAGATCGATCGCCGCCGCCCAGCAGAATATAATACCTGCAAGCCGGCTGGGAAAATACAAGGTAGGTTTTGAGACAGCGGCCATTATAATTCTTATTCTCAATCTTCCATACAAATTAGGGATCATTTCTGCATGGATGGCAATGATAATGGCTGTCATATCGGGGATAGATCATCTTATAAAATTTAAAAAGGGCACGAACCTGGAATGGTGATGAGATTAATTTTGGGATCAATAACATGTTTTTTGATAGGCGGCATCCCTTCAGGGCTTATCATCGGAAGAATTTTAGGAGGGTCTAATTTGAGAACTTATGGGAGCGGCAATATAGGCGCCACAAATGCGCTGCGCGCTTATGGGGTTTATCCCGCCTTAATGACGCTTACATTCGACATTATCAAAGGGATCATCCCTTTAATCCTCATAAAAATATGGAATCCGAATGCCTTGCTTATGGCGTGCTGCGGCATGTCAGCCATCTTGGGACACGATTTTTCCCCCTATTTAAAATTTAATGGCGGGAAGGGGGTGGCCACCAGCCTTGGGGTCTTTTTAGTGCTTAGCCCAAAGGCGATTCTGATAAGCTTCCTGTTCTGGATGCTTCTTCTGGCCATCTTCAAAATCGTAAGCATAGCCTCTATAGGCGCTGGGATCTTGCTTCCTCTTGTCATATATCCTTTTGGTTACCCGGTGGAGATTTTTTTTGCAGGCATCTTGGCCTGCCTGCTTATTATGCTTCGCCACAAAGATAATATCAGGCGGCTGATACGCGGGGAAGAAAAGAGGCTTGGCAGGGATAAATCAAAGGCATGAAGGATTCTATGAGATCAGATCAAATGCATCGATCCTCTGCACAAGCGGCCTGGGTTGTCCTATTGCATGACCTTCCAGCGAACTGCCGATATCCTGCCATTTCAAATCCTTCAGACCAAGCTGAGCTTCCATTTCCACGCAAAGGTCCGGAATGGCAGGCTTCAGGCAAACGGTCAAATCCCTCACCATTTGGATGACCAATGAAAGGCCTCGCCATGTATTTACCCTGTCAGTTTTGATATTCTTCCAGGGCTCGGCGTCTTGAAAATACTTGTTTCCTATGTCGCCTATCTCCAGTATCTCTTTAACAGCGTTTCGAAGATGACAGGAATCGTAATGGTTATAAATGGATCGGATCTTGTCCTGCTCCGTGTTTACGATATCAGATGAGGCAGGTACAGTAAGGCGGCTATTGAAATGCTTGGCAAGAAATGTCATGCTTCTGTAAGCAAGATTGGAAATATTTCCAACCAATTCGCCGTTGATTTTTTCCTTAAAATCCTGACCGTCCAGGTCTAAGTCGGATATCGACCTTGTAAGATTCAGGGCGTAGTAAAACCTGAGAAGGCTGGCCGGATAGCGATCCAGATATTGCCTCGCAGTGATAAATGTGCCGCGTGATTTGCTCATCTTCTCGCCCTTTATGGTCAGGAAGCCGTGTACGAATATAGAATCAGGCAGATTGAAACCGCTCCCCATAAGCATGGCAGGCCAGAAAAGGAAATGAAAATAGATGATGTCCTTTCCAATAAAATGGCGGACGCTGCCCTGAGGGTTTAGCCAATAATCATCGAATGACAGGCCTTTCTCCCTGCAATAATGCTCACAGCTAGCCATATAACCGATCGGGGCATCAAGCCATACATAATAATACTTGGTATCTTCGCCCGCAATCTTGAATCCAAAATAAGGTTCATCCCTTGAGATGTCCCAGTCTTTGAGTCCGGATTCGATCCAATTGAGGACATAATTACGTATCTCGGGCTGGATGTTTTTGTTTTTGATGATCCAGTCTTTTAGAAGAATCGAGTAACGGCTAAGACTAAAGAAATAATGCATGGACTCCTTACGAACAGGGGAAGAATGACATATAGCGCAATATGGCAATATAAGGTCGGTCGTATTATATGTGGAATTACATGCCTCGCAATTGTCTCCGTATTGATCCTCAGCCCCGCATTTTGGGCACTTGCCTTTGACGTAGCGGTCAGGCAGAAACCTTTTGCACTCGGGGCAAAAAGTCAGTTCTATGACCTGCTTGTATATATCCCCCCTTTCCTTCAATCTCGTAAATATCAGGTCGCTAAAGGCTTTATTTTCAGGGGAATTTGTTGTATAATATGAATCAAAGGAGATATGGAATCTCTCGAAGTCTTCCCTGTGTTCAGAGTAATATCTTGCGATCAATTCTTCTGGGCTGATATCCAGTTTGCGGGCATTTATCTCGATGGGCGCGCCATGCGTGTCATCCGCGCAGCAGAAAATGCAATCCCTTGCAGTTAGCCGCAGAAACCGGCAATAGATGTCGGTAAGTATATACTCCACCATATGACCCAGGTGAATTGGACCATTGGCGTAAGGGAGGGCGCTTGTGACCAATATTTTTTCCGCACACATAGATGATTTTTATAACATAAACAATAAGAGAAGTCAAAACGATCACCATGATCTTGAGACTCCGGCGAATGAATCAGGTTTTTGCATTGTGAGAAAAAACAAGATCGCCAAACTCAGACTTGCTTTTTAATAAAATAAGGGCTAAAATTAATTTCGTGGCTTATAGTATCTAATTTCATAACAAAACCTCAATTCAAAAAAGGCTAAGGCATAATGGCTACCGCTAAACGGATATTAGTTATAGATGATGATCCAAATATTTGCGTTACCCTTCAGGACATCTTGAAGGCCGAAGGGTATTTGATCTGGGTTAGAGAAAGCGCTGTTCAGGCATTTCAGGAGCTTGATTCAATCAAGCCGGATTTGATCCTTCTGGATATTCGCTTGCCTATAATAGATGGGATAGATTTTCTACATATAATAAAAAATAAGGGCAACCCTGCCAAGGTGATTATAATGACCGGTTTCAACGATGTATCAAAAGAACGGGCCATATTCATGGGGGCAACAAATTACATAAGAAAGCCTTTTCATGTCGAAATAATAAAAGAGATCATTGCCAACGCCGTATCTTGATTTTCCCGCCTATTTTACCCTTCCGGTCTTGTTATACGCCTTAAAAAGCATTTATGGCATTGACTTGTTATTTCTTTTAGTAAAGCGAAAAATAAGGGGATAGCGATGAATGATTTAAATAAAGATAAGGAATATGTCTTTAAGACTGTCAAAGAGAAGAATGTGAGGTTTATTCGTCTATGGTTCACCGATGTTTTGGGCTTTTTGAAGAGTTTTTCCATTACAATAGACGAGCTGGAATCTGCCTTTGAAAATGGAATGGGATTCGATGGTTCATCCATAGAAGGTTTTGCCCGTATAGAGGAAAGCGATATGATCGCCATGCCTGATCCAGGCACATTTACCATTGTCCCATGGAGAAGCAATGATGAAGTTGCCGTGGCGCGGATGTTCTGCGACATTCTAAACCCGAACGGAACTCCTTATGATGGCGACCCCCGATGGGCGCTTAAAAGAAACCTCAAAAAAGCCGCTGATCTTGGTTACACATTTTATGTTGGACCGGAACTTGAGTATTTCTATTTCAAAAGCCCTGAAGGGAAACCTGTTCCTCTGGATGCCGGCGGCTATTTTGACCTAACCCCTCTTGACATCGCGAGCGATTTACGCAGAAGCACCATCCTTGTGCTTGAAAAAATGGGGATCAAGGTAGAGTATTGCCACCATGAGGTTGCCCCAAGCCAGCACGAGATAGATTTGCGATATGCAGATGCCCTTTCCATGGCAGACGCTGCCATGACCTATAGGGTCGTTGTGAAAGAAGTGGCCATGCAAAACGGCGCCTATGCCACATTTATGCCTAAGCCGGTCTTCGGACAGAATGGCAGCGGTATGCACACCCATCAGTCCCTTTTCATAGGGGATAAAAATGCCTTCTATGATCCTGATGATAAATATTACCTGTCCCCAAAAGGGAAGTCTTACATAGCCGGCCTTTTGACCCATGCCCGCGAGATTTGTTCCGTCGTAGCTCAATGGGTCAACTCCTATAAAAGGCTTGTCCCCGGATATGAAGCCCCTGTTTATATCTCCTGGGGACAGAAAAATAGGTCTGCCCTTGTGCGGGTGCCTTTTTACAGGCCAGGCAAGGAAAAGGCAACCAGAGCCGAATTTCGCTGCCCCGACCCTGCATGCAATCCATATCTGGCATTTTCTGTTATGTTGGCTGCGGGCTTAAAGGGCATTGAGGAAGGATATGAGCTTCCATATCCTGTAGAGGAGGACATATTTGCAATGCCTATTGAAACCAGAAGGGAAAGAGGAATAGCCTCTTTGCCGGGAAGCCTTGCTGAGGCCATTGAGGTGACCGAGGGAAGCCAGCTCGTGAAGAAGGCCCTTGGCGACCATATATTCCAAAAATTCATCGAAAATAAGAAGATAGAATGGCAGATGTATCATACGCACGTGAGCCGTTACGAACAGGAAAAATATCTGCCGATCCTATGATGATTTAAAAACCCCTCATGCAGATAAAGCATGCCCTTTATCGAGAAACAAAAACCTTTGATCTATATTTTCCACAAAATTATCCCCTCAAAGCCTTTAATCCAATCTTCCATCAAAAATTCGGTTATTTTTATGGCATAACATTTTGTAATCATTTAATATTTCGCTCAGGGAGCATTTTTTTCTTGTGACTGCTTCAACGTTACGGCATGGAATAGCATCAGGGAGGGTGACACCAGTCTTTGAGAGAAGGATTTTTCCTAATTGTCGAGGCTCAAAGCTCATGATAATCAAATCGTATTTTTCAGAAATGGCATATTGATAGGCATCATCAAAGTCAAGGTTAAAACTTTGCGCTGCTTTGATGATAAATTTCATATCCTCTGGATAAAGATTAATGACCCTCATTCCGGCGTTTGTAATCATATCGATCAAGAATTGTCCAAATATATCATGTTTTTTAAGCTTAAAGAGAAGAAGCCCTATTAAGCTCGTGCTCAAAAATAAATTACTAAACTTGATGGCCTCGTAAAAAGTCTAAAATGCCCCTAAAAATAAGTTTAATATTATAAATTTAATATGTATTTTGGCGATATAATCTTGGTTTTTCATCATCAAAATTACTTTTTACGAGGCCATCAAACTTGGCTCATAATTGTAACTATATTTCTGAGATTATATCTGCAATACCTTTTAAATATTGGTTGAAAACTAAAAGCTCA
>JAFGSM010000004.1 GCA_016934595.1 bacterium
CATCCAGACAAACCCGGTCCTCAGGCGATTTATTGGTATGAAGATTGGCACAAGGAGCACATTATTGACATCGACACACAGGGGATGATTGGACAAGCAAGGATAACTATGGATGTAAGCGATAATGGATGTATTTGATAAGGCTACACGAAGCAAGATTATGGCCAGCATAAAGTCAACAGATACCCAGCCTGAAATCAAGGTCAGAAAATTTCTTTTTTCAAAGGGCTTCCGATACAGGCTCCATGGGAAGGATCTTCCAGGCAGCCCCGATATCGTGCTCCCAAAATATAAGACTGTAATATTTGTAAATGGTTGTTTTTGGCATGGTCATCCCTGCAAGATTGGTTCAGGTAAAAGGATGCCAAAATCAAATTCTAAGTTCTGGGAACGTAAAATTAAAAGAAACATAAACAGGGATCTGAGAACCAAAAAACAACTCATGTCCTTAGGGTGGAAAGTAATCACGGTCTGGGAATGTGAAAGTAAAATCGACCGCAAAATGTCTAAAAAATTGAAACCACTTCTTGATTTGAAAGATTGACTAAAAAGGTATTGACGAATCATCTATTCATGCTAATGTGTGAAGGGTACCTAATTTTAGGTTCGCAACCGAACCTCCTTGGAGATTCAAATGCCCGATTACCTTTCAGTAAAAGAAACGGCGGAAATCTTAAGCCATTCCGAACAGCATATCCGAAGGCTAATACGCACAGGTAAAATCCCCGCTGAAAAAATTGGCCGTCAATGGCTAATTCCCTCTTCCATTATAGATGAATTTGATTCCGAGGACGGCATTGCATACAATAATATCAGTAACCACTCACGTCGCTCTTTTAATAAAGCCAAAATAAAATGCATCAGTTATTTTTCAGGGGCAATGGGTATGGATATCGGGCTTGAGGAATCTGGTATAGAAGTCCTTCTCGCAAGCGAAATTGATGATGCATGCCGGATGACAATCGAGCGTAATAAGCCCGACATTGCCCTAATTGGGGATATAAGGGACTATGATCCTTTTGAGGTAAAGAAAAAGGCTGGCTTGTCCCAAGAGGATGAAATCGACCTAATAGTTGGCGGCCCACCATGCCAAGCTTTTAGTAGTGCTGGTAAGAGGCAAGGCTTTCATGATGAAAGGGGAAATGTTTTTTTGACATTCATCAATCATATTATTGCCTTGCGGCCGCGCTTTGCTGTCATCGAGAACGTCCGTGGCCTTTTGTCAGCGCCTTTAGTCCATAGGCCTCACGAGAGGCGCGGTTTTGGCTACCCCCCCCTAACACCTGACGAGGAAAAAGGCGGCGCCTTAAATCATATCCTTGATATGCTGCTAGAAGCTGGTTATGGGATTTCCTTCAACCTCTATAACTCGGCAAACTTTGGGGCCCCCCAGGTTAGGGAGCGTGTCATCATTATTTGTAGCAGAGATGGTGAAAGGCTTCCCTATCTTATACCGACCCATTCAGATAATGGGCTTTATGACCTTCCTCCATGGAAAACAGTTAGTGATGCCTTTGAAGACCTCAAGTGTAGCAAGCATGATTTTGTCAAATTCCCAGAGAAACGGCTTAAGTATTATCGTATGCTTAAACCAGGCCAATATTGGCGTGATCTTCCGGAAAAACTCCATAAAGAGGCGTTAGGGGCTTCTTATTACGCAGGCGGAGGTAAGACAGGTTTTCTTCGTCGTCTTGCTTGGGATAAACCATCACCTACTCTCGTTACACATCCAGCCATGCCGGCGACAGACCTCGCCCATCCTACAGAAGACCGGCCTTTGAGCATCCAAGAATATAAATGCATCCAGCAATTCCCTAAAGATTGGGTGATTGAAGGAAGGTTGCTTGAGCAATATCGACAAATAGGCAACGCTGTTCCTATTTCACTTGGCCGGGCTATTGGAAGCCTGCTTATTAAATACATAAACAAACAAGATATCCACACTTATCCTGATTTTCCTTATTCAAGGTACAAGGATACTGATGATATATCCTGGAAAAAACAGATCCTCGAGAGAACTAGGAAAAGGAGGCTATCAAAACAGGATTTTCTTTTTGAGTCTTAAGCGATGTATTTATGGATTCAACCACGGATTTTCTGGTTCTACGGGAAGTCCCAAGGGATTTTTAGCCAATGCATTTATTACAAAACGGTGAAACTTTTTTTCCGAAAATTTTGACGTTTTGTGCCATATATTTAGTTCATCCCATTTGAATGTGTTTGTCCTTGCATCAACCCTGAACCATTTTACTATATTTGTTTCTAACCGAACCCTAGAGGAGGAACTATTCTCAGAATTGCTCCGGTTTTTTATCTGAAGGAGCCTTCCATCCTTATTGCAAAAATCAACGTGCCTTATAGTATCCCCCCATGCACAAAACCATCCAAATTCTAGCAGTTCATCCGCTAGATATTCTTCAAGTAAAAGCCCAAGAATATTCTCTGCAGACATAGATAGGCGGTGGGCGAACTTTATCTTTTTAAGATCCTGATCCGACAAGTGCCGTAGTCTTGAATGGATGATGAGGTCAATGACATCATCCGGGCAAGTTCCAGGCATATTTGAAATCCGCCGTGATATACGGTTTTCGAATCCCTTTTTGTATTTATCCATCCATTTTTGAGCCAATGACGTTTCTGTCGGCGCAATAATTCCTAATGAAAGTTCCTGATTGTCATAACAAGCATTTAATATAGTTTCATGCGCTTGAGTAAAGTCCTCTAAATTTCTAAAGAAACCTAAAAATTCATTCTTCGTACCACATGCCTTGACCAGCTCAATTAATTTCATTTCTCTCCCTGACTGCCAAGTTAATGCAATAAACGATTCTTATACCTTTTCTATACTATGTATTGATGCAGCATTTTTCAACCGCCGTTCCTGTTTAATAAAATGCTACATTTTGAAAAGTTCCGGACGCAAGAACGCATGCCTTAAAAGCGCCCCTGGAACCTCCATCCAGGGGCGCTTCCTGTTTTGAAAGGCGCACCCCATACAATAAATCCCATGGGACGCAAATCGATTGACATCAACCTAAGCCAACTCAAAAAACTGGTCGACGCCGGCTGGTCCGAGAAACAGATCTGCGATTTCTTCGGATGCAAGC
>JAFGSM010000039.1 GCA_016934595.1 bacterium
CAGCAATTCCCGATGACTCAAAAATGGCTTTTAAATCAAATAATTATGCCTTCTTTTTTCGTTAATATTTGGTGCTTGGCTTTGTTAAAAGTGATAGATTCTTATTCTGAAAGACCCTTGAAAAATCATTGCAATTCAAATTTTTGGGCTTCTTTGAAAATCATAAAATTGATCGGGAATTGCTGTCCCCTTATTAAGGCTTTATTGTGAAGGGGAGAGAGACTATGCCAAATTTTTAGCATCTGCCTGTTTTTTGTCGCTGGCCTTCAGATCATAGGGCTTAACCCCACAACGCCATTTACCTTTTGGATTTCATTTCGAGGAGCCGAGGGTGACGAGCAATCTTGTTGTAAAACAAAAGGTTAAAGATTTATCGCTTTGCTCGAAATGACAATTGTCGTTGCATGGTTAATCAATGGTTAGTTTTTATGTTTTAGATGATGGCTCGATTAAGAAGACACCGTGTGAATATGTATATTGGTCAATATCATTTGTTATTTGAGCCTGTTGAAGCCATAAATTCCAATATTCAAACAGTTCTTCTTCGGTAAGGTTTTGCAGGTCTAAATCCTCTTCGCTTAAAAATTCATCTTTTAATTCTGTCATCTATTATTAATGTCTCCAGGTGGAGAAAAGGGTAATACGTCCAGAGCCCTTTGAACAATTATCTTATGGGCAAGAAAAAGATCTTTATCGTTAATCTCCTTTTGTCCTGAAGAGATAATTACCCTTAATTTTCCCTGATTAAAATCTTTGGTAAGTTTAACATAGATATTTATTGGCTCATTGCGATTCATAGATAAATTTTATATTATAAATAGGCACATATCAATTCCTGGCATTACATAGGAAAGGCCAAACATCCTTTCAAACCCTTAATGGCTCCTTGGCATCATGCCTTTTAATAATAGGGCGGCTTTTGCAATTCGAACCGGTCTATGCCAAAGCCATCATCTGAAAACGGCCTTCTGGCTTTTTGATAAGCTCATCCCAAGAACCCTCTTCTGCGACATTTCCACACTCGAGCACTATAATCTTATCTGCCCTGCGAATCGTAGAAAGCCTATGGGCAATGACGATAATGGTAAGCGATCCATGCAGCCCTTCTATGGCATCCTGTATATAATGCTCGTTTTCCACATCCAACGAGCTTGTGGCCTCGTCAAGCAAAAGCAGCGAAGGCTTGCGCAGCAAAGCCCTGGCCAGGGATATTCTCTGGCGTTCGCCGCCGGACAGATAGATGCCGCGGTCACCCAGACATGTATCCATCCCTTTTGACAGGTTTTTTACAAACCCTTCAGCCCTCGCAAGACTGAGCGCTTCCCACAATTCATCCTCCGTGGCCTCAGGCCGGGCCCACAAAAGATTTTTCCGTATCGTGTCATTGAACAGGAATGCATCCTGAGGGACATATCCGACAGAATGCCTCCAGTCATAGAGTTCTGTATCCATAAGGGGTTCGCCGTCTATCAAGATTATGCCTTCATCTGGTGTGAGAAGACCCATGATCATGTCTGCAAGGGTGCTTTTTCCTGCGCCCGAAGGCCCGACTATGGCAGTCATGCACTGCGCCCTGATGGTTATGTCTACATCCCTCAGGGCGTAGATGTCCTGTAATTTGTCATACATGAAGGACACCTTTTGGAAATGGATACCCTTTTTTAAATATATCGTTTGCGGGGTAGCGATATCGGAACGTACCTCCTTTGCCTCTTCAAACCTCCGTTGCATAGTAAGGTCAGACTCAAATGAAGGTATGGAATTGAGAACATACTGGATCATATTTTGTATGGCGGACACCTTTGGCAACAGGCGTGTGAAGATGAATACGATAAGCAGCAGATTCATTGTGGCCATCCGGGCTATTTCAACGGCTAGATATAAAAACGAGCTGATAGCGATTACCGCCCCTATCTCATAAAACATATGTGTGTATGCGCTGACCTTTGTAAAATGGACTATATCATCCGCCACTCCATAAGTTATATCATGGAACCGGGCGACATTCCTTTGGTCAAGGTCATAGGTCTTTGTGATTTTCATGCCCCCCAGGTTTTCCATCACTGATGAAAACATATCCTTCATGCCTGTGCGTAATCTTTTGCCTGAAAGGTATGCCTTCTGGTTGAGCGGATGGAGGATAACAAAGAGTATACCGGAGCATATTAGGGCAAAAATACTCATAGGAACGGAAAGTAGGAAGGCTATGCCTATGTGGACAAGTATGATAATAATGGTGCTGGCCAATAATAATAGCTCCTGCGTGCCGGATGCAACACGCTGCATGTCGGTTGTTATCACCTGTGCTATGTCTGAGCTTCTTGTCCTGATAAAACTGAGCCAGTCCATATCAGCAAGCGCTTTATATAAACGGTTTCGTAAAAAACAGGAAAAACCGTGCACTATCTTTGCGTTCAAAACCTTTTGATACCATGACGCCGCTGCCTGAAGCGAAACAATAGCGATATAGCTTAACAACACAGTGAACAATGTAAGAGGTATGCCTATAGACATCATAATCCTTGCTATGTGTGAAACAAACCCTGTGCTTACACCCTCCGTGCCCTTTACTCCGATAAGATGCAAAAATGGGATGATCATCAAAAGCCCGATACCCTGGATAAGCCCCAGGAATGTCATCATGCATACGGATATAATAACCTTCCATCCTGCATACTTAAATAATGTCTTTAGATATATCCATGCTATATCTATCCTGCGGGGGCCTTTGTTTGTAATATCTTCATGAGGCATTTTTATACCCTTCGCTCAAAATCCATTTCATCTTAATGGATTAATTTGATGTATTGGAATCTCAAAGTTTAGTCATCAGGTGGAAAAAACATAATAAGTTATTTGTTCGTAACAAAGCCAAATCTCTTTATCATCTGGATAACCGGACGAAGTATGTAGCAGCAGGGGAAAAGCATGTCCGGGAGATGTATAAGCTCGACATCGTGAAAATAGATCATATATCTTTAAATAGCCTCGATTTTGTATAAAGCCCCAGCATGAGTTGTCATATTTGATGCCAGCAGGGCTGCGTATTTTTACTGACATACGCTCTTCAGGCGTCATCTGTGAGCAGAAATAAACGTCCACACCTTTCTGAGCACTTCCTGCTATTTACCTGCTATTTGATCAAAAAATCTGAAATGGTATGAAAGCTTTCGCTTTCAATTTACAATCAGGCCGGCATAACCAACCACATGGCCATAGTCGCCTGTGACATCACCCGATGTCATATATTTGATTAGCCTGGCCTGTTTGGCCCCCAATTCCTTGGCAGCCAGGATCATTGTTGCGACCGGCATAAAACCGCACATGCTGATCCTCTCATTTGCAACCATATCAAGCAGCCCTTTTGCGTCAAGGGCCTCTATCTTTTCGATCACCTTCATATCTTTTTGATTGGCTGTGCTTTGAGATACATAATGGGAGAGGTCTGTGCTTGCCACGATCAGGACATCTTTGTTTTGGCTTTTTATTCCGGAGGCAATGTCTTTGGCTACAGAATGGCATAAAGGAAAGCCGAATCCACCTATCACGATAGGCACAATCTTGATCTTTGGTTGCAGATATTGAATAAAAGGGATTTGCACCTCCAGGGAGTGCTCTGCTTGGTGAGCCAATGTGTCCGGCTGGATAACGTCAGAGTTCTCAAGAATGGACCTGGCCAGTTCATTGTCTATTTCCACATCGCCCATAGGCATCACCCATGTGCCTTCATCCATTATTGATGCTTCATGGCCGTATCCGGTGTGGTTTGGGCCGAGAATAATGGCCGTTTCCGGTATCTCGATACTGGAGAACGTTATTCCCGCGACCTGGCCTGAATACATATATCCGGCGTGCGGGGATACGATTCCTATTGCCTTTTGTTTTGATAAATTGGGGTTAACAAGCCTTTTTATCTCATTAACAAGCCTGTGGGCATCTCCAGGATAAAACTGTCCGGCTACAGCCGGTCTTCTGATGTTCATTTTATTCACCTCTTGTTAGTGATGACCTTAATAAATAAACCGGGGTGAAAAATTTATCCCCAAAATCCCTAAATAATATTGTACTAATTATAGTTATATATCTCTACTTTTGCACTTTTTTAAAATAAGTCATATTTTTCAATAAGATATAGGATCAACCTAAATAACAGGTTTTATCAATATTTTCATA
>JAFGSM010000040.1 GCA_016934595.1 bacterium
GCGCAGACAATAAATCAGGCCGAACAAACGAATTTTATCTATCTTTTTCCAATTCGTTAAGCCAACAAAACGCTTGAGCGACAGCTCGGCTCGGCCATTGGCGTTGCGCGCAGCGCAACGCCAACTTGTAAAATGACGAACTTGTAAAGAGTCGCCGAACCTTCCAATCAGGCGGTTGAACCATGGATTAGGTCCAAGCTCTCATTACCCGGTTCAGAACTTATCCTGTATTTGTTGCGATAATCCAGTATTTGTTATCATTTTACATTCGTTTTGGCCTTCTCCTGATCCCGAATTAGGCCAGAATAGCCGGGAATGTCGGTAAACCCCATCCACATTTGAGGTTTTCCTGCCTTCGGATCGATAATAATAAGCTCCTTATCCTTTAATGCATCCTTCATTCCCCTGAGATAAAAATTGAACTTATTGGTTTCCTCATGTATTTCCCATGTCTCTAATTTCTCAAGAAACCGAAGGGCATCACCCTGTGCGTAATATTCCCTTTCACTCGTATATGCCTCAGCCTTAGCGATCCGGCGCGCCGATTCTCCCCTTGCTTCTGGCAACCTTTGATTTCTGTAACCATAAGCAGCATTAACCATCTGCATCTTCTCCTGATATGCTGCGATGACCTTTTCAAAGGAATCAGCCACAATTATCGGTGGATGGGTATCTTTCATATTTACGCTCAACAACTCGACTCCAAGCCTCATGGCATCAGACTCCTCCTGAACCAACCTGTGTATTTCATCAATCAACCTGGTACGAAACTTAGTACCGATATCGTAAAATTCATTAACCGCAAAAAGCCTGGTAATAACCCTGTGAGTCACGCTGTCCAGCGCCTGTTCAGGATCATTGTGCAGAAAAACGAAGTCAAATATATTGCTGATCCGGTAATGGATAGTCAAATAAGGATGAAAGTAATTGTTGTCTCCTGAGAGAAATGGCTCTCCTGTGCCGTGTTCATTTGTCCACAAAAGGGCAAAGGATTTATTATCGGATATGTTTCCTATATGTATTTGTCTAATCTCATGGGTATTTAGTGAAACAACCTTTTCTATCGGCCATGGAATCTTGATATGCAAACCCGGCTGCAATGGCATATCAACCGCTTTCCCGAAGCGCAGTTTAATCCCTTCCTCCCTGGGTCCCAGGACTACAAAGCATGTACTGATATACCATATAATTAGGGGAGAAAAGATTAACAATAAATAATATCGTCTTAATGTGTTATAGATTCCAGGATGACGGTTAATCGGTTTTTTAAAATGGAAATAAGCGGCCTCTTTCACTTTGTCAATAAAATCTGAGTTCAATGCCGAAGCAATCAATTTGTAAGAACGATACTGGGTTATCATCTGAGGGTCGCGGCGAATCCGTGGATTTATGAAATGGATAATGCTTTCAGCGGAAAAGGAAAGTATAAAGAGGGCTATCAAAAAAGCGGTCGGCTTGTCTATGTTGATACCCAAACGGTACAGTATCAAAGAAAACCCTGTTAGAAATGCGCCGGCCATGTCAGCCTTTGAGTGAAGCCCGTCCGATATAAGCGCTACAGATTTTTCCTCCCTGCCGACGGAGGTTTCAAATTTATACACAAAATAGGAACCCGCGGAAAATAGAAAAAAAAGCACGCCTGATATTATGGTGCCTTGCAGAATGAGATCGGGAGATGTAAATACTTTGTATAAAAGCGATATTGATACTATAAATAGAAATATCCCTATACCGAGGGACACGAAATGCTCCAGGGTTATATCCCTTGAACACTCTTTCCTATTTTTTTGAAAATGAACCGCAAGATATACAATGAGAGATGTCGCAATGTCGCTGAAGCTGTGGCATGCCTCAGCAAGAATGGCAATACTTCCGGTGAAATAATAAAGGATAAACTTGGCGCTTGTTAATCCCACATTCAAAGCAGTGGATATAAAGGCCGTTTTTTCCTTTGTATTCATATAACCCTTCCCTCCTGAATATTCTACTATTCAGTATAATGCCTTTTGAATAAAAATCAACAACGATATTGATATCAAACAACGATACTGGCAGAACATTTTAAATCAATAAATTCCCTTATTGATAAGCCAAAGTTCATAAGAATTATCAGCTCGCCTGAATCATCAGATTATGACAATAAGATAAGGTTTCATTGGTAACACGATTATTTATTTCTTGACATAATTATTTTTCCATGTATAATCGTTTGATAGGTTTTAAAAAAGAGTAATAAACATAAGGGGAGGGACATACAAAATGTTTAAAGAAAGATCCGGTTATATTGGTTTATTCGCAAATATTCAGTATGTTATGGAATCACACCTTCGAAAGAGAATTTATAAAAGATGTGAACAATATATCACCCGGTTATGTTTATCCAGGTCAAGTATCATGTTAGCCGGATTTGCCTTAATCCTTTGTCTTTTTGAAATATGCTCAAATGCCTGTGCAGATGCACCCATTTCCCTTTTGCTGGATGATGTTGTTGTCACAGCCACAAAAACCGAAAGAAAGATTCAGGACATCCCTGCAAATGTCACAGTGATTACAAGAGAGAGCATAGAGAGGCGAAATATTTTGAGCCTTGATGATGCATTAAGAAATCAGGCCGGCCTTTCTTCGATAATGGCGCAGGATTCTACAGGCTCATCCAGAAATATTGGCCTTCGCGGCTTCAGAGGCCAGGGCAGGACACAGATACTCTTAAACGGTCATCCTTTAAACGGCGGCTACAACGGAATAGTGGACTGGTCAAGCCTTCCTATATATAACATTGAACGGATTGAGATTGTAAGAGGCCCTTACTCCGCCCTCTATGGAGGCACAGCAATGGGAGGCACTATACAGATCATTACGCATGATCCCGAAAAAACGTCCGTTTATCTCAAAGGGATATACGGCGAGGATCGGACAAAGGCGTTCCATCTCCATTTCGGGACAAGGGTGTGGGACCGCCTTTCATTTTCTATAGGCTATGAAGGTAGAAAGACAGACGGATATATAGATCAATACATTGTAAAGACATTGAGTTCGGGCACAGGAAGCGGAGGAGGCTCAGGCGGAGGCAGTGGAAGTGGAGGCGGAGGATCCCCTGCGGCCAAATTGGTGACCGGAGCTATCTCAACGCTGACTCCAACCGGATATCCTGCCTATATAATCGGAGACAAAGGCGATCATCTGTCTGAAAATCAGGGCGTTACAACCCAGCTATCCTTCGATGTATCCCCATCTATTGTCACGAAAGCGTTTTTTATGCATCAATGTTCAAGCAATAGCTATGAACAATCCCATTCCTATCTTTTTGACCCGAATGGCAATGCAGTCTGGAAAGGGTCTCTCAAATTTGATCCGAATCAGGCAGGGACAATGACTTTAAACGAATTTTCATTCATTAGCGGAGAGGGTGAAAAGTCAAAAAATATATATCAATTCTCATTCATGCATCATATCAATCAGGATATCAATTACAGACTTCTCACAGGATATACGGATGAATACCTGAACAGGTATACACTCCAATCTCAAAATTCGACCCTCACTGGAGGTGCAGGAACACTTAATGAGACCCCTAGTTCATCTTTACACATCGAAGGGGATACATTTCTTGCCCTTGGCAAGAAACACGGTATAACAATAGGTATTGGCTATTTTGAAAATAATGCCGAAGACAATGAATGGGAATTGAGCGACTGGCGGTATTACAACTCAAGGACAAAAAGACTCAGCCTGACAGAAGGTAACGACAGCACAGTTTTTGCCTTCATTCAGGACGAATATTCCATTAAAGACAATATCCTTATTCTGGCAGGGGTCCGCTATGATTACTGGCAAAGCAAAGGCAAGCAGATAGACGCAAACCAGTGCATAACGCATTTCGGAGAGAGGAATAAGGACAATTATAGCCCGAGGCTGGGCATTTCATATCACCCCTGGAAAAAGACACAGCTCAGGGCCATGGCCGGAAAGGCGTTTCGTTCTCCACCTATACAGGCGCTTTATAACACAAGCATATCCACAAAACAGATTACGAAAATGAATCCCGATCTCGAACCTGAGAAAACCATATCCTGGGAGCTTGGTATAGATCAGGAACTGGCTTATAGGACAAATATTAGCGCGACATATTTTGAAAATCATATAACAAACATGATCTATCCGAGATTGATCGATTCAAGCACCACTCCTGACATCTATCTAAAAGAAAATGCCGGAAAGGGGATTACAAGGGGAGTCGAATTTGCAGTTGAGCACAGCATCACATCCGGTCTTCTCCTGTGGGGAAATCTGACATATCAGGAGGCTAAGATAACGCAAAACCCCGCCAATCCTGCGTCAGAAGGCAAACGCTGCCCTCTTGTCCCATGGAGCATGGCAAATGTCGGCATGAACTTTGACAAAGATTCATTCCATACAAGCATTGCAGGACAATACACTGGCAAGGTCTATAAAGAGGATAACAATTCAGATTACATCACAGGAGTCTTTGGTGGATATGATCCTTATTTTATACTCAATGCAAAATTCACTTACACGCCTCTGAAGAATCTAAATCTTTCTCTTTCTGTTGATAATATACTCGACCGTGAATACTATGAATTCAATAAGGCACCAGGCAGGAGCTTTTTTGGGGAGATATCCTATAGTTACTGATTGATGGACTCATAAACGAGGTCATCCTGGCAAAATCCGCCGGTGTGACTGCTGTATCTCGTCCAGCCGTCATAAATGAAAATAATGGTATTTACACACAGATTGTTAAAAATAGAGGTGGAGTGAATAAGAGATGTATTTTTCAAATCGAGATCTGACATTCATAGGCATAGTAGGCGCTGTAGGTCTGGCCCTCAGTTATCTGCTCGGCATGACAACAAGGGCAATAAGCGGGATGCCTTTCCTTGGTTCTCTTATTGCCGGAGGACCCAAGGCATTCCTGATAATCGTGGCGTTATGCAAGACCAAAAAGGCAGGCACTGTAACCTTTGTCGAAGCTATTCTTGCCATCACAGCCTTTTTCAGACCGGGAAGCTTTCCGTTCGCCTTAATATCTCCTTTGGTCGGAGGAATAATAACCGATTTTGCTTTCTGGTTGATGACAAAACAAAAAAGGGACGATTTAGGATTTGGACAGGGCGCTATCCTTGGCGGCCTGCTGAATGGTCTTAAGCCAGTCTCAACATTATTGTTATTAATCATCCTGGGACTTCCAGGAAAAATGATCGTCCAGCGCCGGCCTGTGCTTTTTGCCGTTATTCTTACAGCGTCATTCGGCATCGGGGCGCTATTCGGATTTATAGGTGTAAAGATAACGAGAGAATTAAAGGCCATAGGTCTGTTGGCCTGAACCTAAGGGAGGACTTAAGAAATGAAAGACAAAGACTCATGCCCCTTTGGGGCAAACACGGATGATGAAATTAAACACAATGATGTCTGTTTTCAGAACAAAGACAAAACATCAAGCGGTATTAATCTTAGAATTATCGGAACAGTTTCGTCGATGATTAACGATCCTTCACAGGTAAGACATTTGCACAGGGGATGGACAGAGGACGTAGCCCAAATCTGTCTTGATTCAAAATATAAAAGAGGGCTGTCCGGCCTTTCCGGCTACTCGCATATCATCGTCCTTTTCTGGGTAAACCGGAAATGGAAAATGCCCAAAAATAACAACAGGCCAAAAGATGTCAAGGTGTTCGCCACGCGTATGCCAATCAGACCGAATCGGATCGGTATGTCTGTTGTTAAGCTGTTGGATTTTTCACCTTTCACAGGCATTCTGACAATCAAAGGGATAGATGCGGTTGACGGGACCCCTGTCTTAGATATAAAACCATATATTCCAAATTTTGACAGCTATCCTGAAGCCACTGTGCCTGAGTGGGTAAAACACCATCTGGATGATCATCACCATCACCCCAACGAACACACACACGAACATCTATGATATCATAAAAGATATCATAAAATTTTTTACGAGGACACCGGCATTTATAAAATATGAATTCTATTGACTATATAGAAAATATTTTGACGGGATCTGCAAACGATTTTGATCTGGATCCAAGGGGCAAACTGTTGGCGCTTTTTTTCTTATCCCTGGTCTGCCTTTATATAAAATCGATGCCCGTTCTCTACATTTATCTCTTTACATTGATTTTATCCATATTGAACATCCGTTCAATACGCCGGCCTTCAAGAAAGATTTTTATGTTGACAGGTCTGCAATTGATATTTAGCATGGCCTTTTATCTGTATGGCCGCTCTTTTAATTCGTACCATTCTGAATTAATTGCTGTCTCAAGGGTGCTTGTTCGTATGCTCATACTATATTTACTAGGATACCTCTTTATCACTACAACAGAACTGCCGAGATTCATAAAGAGCCTGGAGTGCCTTCATCTTCCGTTTTGCATTGTTTTCGTGCTAAGCATCGCCATCCGTTTCTTCCCTTTAATGATCAACGAGGTGAAATGTATCTGGGAACAATCCAGATGGAAAGGGCTTTGCGTAAAGCAATTTTTGCGCCATCCATTACAGGCAACACGGGCGATTCTATTTCCTGTTGTCATAAGAATGCTCAGGGTCGCTGACAACCTTTCGCTTTCTGCCACTGCACGAGGCTTTGGACATCCAGCCGATAGAACCATCCTGCATTCATTCAGGTTTAAGAACATAGATATCGTTTTCATGATCATCGTATTAACAATATCCGTTTCATTTGTCGCAATGGGTTTTTTTATATAGATGATAATATATAAAACAGACTGTTATGACTCTTTATAGTATAAAAAATCTGACGCTTTCATATCCTGCCGGATTAGAGGTATTATCAGGAATCAGCCTCGACATAGGCCAGGGGGAAATAATTCTTATTGCCGGTAGAAGCGGAAGCGGAAAGTCCAGTCTCGCATATTGCATGGCAGGGCTTATACCCGTGGCCATTCCTGGCAAAATAAATGGAAATATCTCCCTGCTTGGAAAAGAAATTCTGACTTATAATCCTTGGGAAATATGTAAACATTGCGGTATCGTCTTCCAGGAGCCGGAAACCCATTTTCTTACCTTCAAGGTGGAGGACGAGGTGGCCTTCGGCCCGGAAAACCTCTTTTCTTCGCAGAAAGAAATCCTTCACAGCGTAGATGTGTCATTGGAATATATGGATATGAAGGGATTCAAACGCCATCCGATATCTTCTCTCTCTTATGGACAGAAACAAAAACTGGCCCTTGCCGCCACTCTGGCTTTACGGCCAAAATGTATAATTATGGATGAGCCTATGTCAAATCTGGATATAGATTCAGTCAAACGGCTTACCAATCTTTGCGCAGCTCTTAAAAAACAATTTCAAACGACTGTCATACTGATTGAGCACCGTCTACATTGGCTCAAGGATATTATAGACAGGGTCTTTGTCCTGGATGACGGCAAGATTGTCTATTCAGGTAATGCCTCTTGTTTGAAAAATGAAACATGGCTGAAGGATATGGGACTTCGTGGCGTTTTTCAAAAAAGGGAGACCTCAAGCAAAAAGAATCTTCATAGAATCGAAACGCCCATGAATCTTCAATTCACAAAGGTGGATGAAAATACCCAGAAGGGATTTACAAGGGGAAGAAATGAGGCATCTATCCTGTATGCACGGGATATCTTTTTTGGTTTTAATGGCAGGCTAATCTTCAACGGGCTCAATCTGAAACTTGGAAGCGGGGAGATACTTGGTGTTTGCGGCCCTAACGGATCCGGCAAAACCACCTTGTTGCGAATTATTGCAGGGCTTCTAATGCCTCAAAAAGGGGTGATCCTAATAAATACGAGACCCTTACATTCCATCCCCTTCCCTGAACGAAGCAGAATATTAGGTTTTGTTGGACAAAATTGCGATCACCAGCTTTTTATGTCCGATGTCTCATCAGAACTTTTGCCGCCATGGCTCGATGATATGGATATGGAGACAATGAGATCGCCTGATGATATGCTTAGGCTTTTTGGTCTGGATGGACTCGGCTCAAGGCACCCCCAATCCTTGAGCGCCGGTCAAAAGCAAAGACTCGCCATAGCGGCCAGTCTTATGAAAAATCCCAGAATTCTTCTAATGGATGAGCCAACTACAGGGTTGGATAATAACAATATAGAAAAACTCCTTGACATCTTTTTGGATCTAAAGTCAAAAGGGTCATCCATCTGCGTGGCCACGCATGACCAGCAAATCATCAATGAAATCTGCGATCACCGGATTGTATTGGATTGATTCACCGTGATCGCATAGGGATTTTTTCATGCAGGTTTTCAGCTAGGAGGCTGTCCGACAACTATAAATTCAATAAAAAAATACAGGTTATACTGTGATTTAAACCCCTTTTTCGCACTTTTTTTACGCGTTTTTGAGCTAATTTTTTTGGAACCGGTTATATCCCAGACAGAAAATAGTTTTTTGCAA
>JAFGSM010000041.1 GCA_016934595.1 bacterium
ATATTTAATATCAATCTGTTGGGCTTATGATACAATATAGTTTTTGAGAAGTTACTCAATGTCTTCCCTTGAGGAACAACATAAGGACGGATAACCCCGCAGGTGTCATGCCCGCGATACGGGATGCCTGCGCAAGCGAGACAGGCCTTATACAATTTAGTTTTTCCCTGATCTCATTGGAAATGCCCGGTACCTGATCAAAGTCCAGATCGCATGGGATCTTTACCCTGTCCATATCCTTTAACTGTTCTATATCATGGAGCTGCTTTTTTAAATAGCCTTCATACTTGATCTCTATCTCTACCTGCCTGGTCACCCTGGGATCCAAGCAGGGCCATTCAGGATCGATCAGTTCCATAGCCTTGCCGTTTATACCAGGCCTCCTGAGAAGATTTGCAAGCGATGCCGCCTCATGAATCGGAGAAGACCCGAATTTCACCAGCGCCTTATTTATCTTCTCATAAGGCTTTATATATACCTTCTCCATCCTTTCGATATTTTCTCTGATCTGCAATAGTTCTTCCGTCAGGCGATCATATCGAGCCTTGTCTATAAGCCCCAATTTTTGGGCCTTATCCATCAACCTGTACTCAGCGTTGTCCTCCCTGAGCAAAAGCCGGTACTCCGCCCTTGACGTAAACATGCGATATGGGACATCAGTGCCTTTTGTTATCAGATCATCCACCATGACCCCCATATATGCCTCATACCGGTCAAGGACAAACGGCGGCATTTCCTTTATTTTTAAAGCCGCATTTATACCTGCCCATATACCCTGAGCCGCTGCCTCCTCATAACCCGATGTGCCGTTTATCTGCCCCGCCATGTATAATCCCTTTATCAGCCGCGTTTCAAGGGTGTGAAAAAACTGGGTAGGCAGGCAATAGTCATACTCTATTGCATAAGAGTGTCTGATTATCTCAGCATCCTCAAGGCCCTTTACGGATCTGACGATTTTCCACTGAAACTCAGGGGGAAAGCTATTTCCAAGGCCGCTCGCATATATCTCCTCTGTCTCCAAACCTTCAGGCTCAAGGACAACCTGATGAGAGTCACGATCCTGGAACTTCATCACCTTGTCCTCCAAAGAAGGGCAGTAACGTGCGGGAGTGCCCTTTATAGCCCCGCTGTAAAGAGGCGAAAGTTTTATATTCTCAGCTATCACCTTATGCGTGTTTTCATTCGTGCCGGTTATGTAGCATGAACGTTGCGGCAGCATCACTTCAGTAGTGGCTGAAGAAAAAAAACCCGGCACATCATCCCCATCCTGCCTTTTCATAGAAGAAAAATCTATACTCGATCTTTTAAGCCTTGGCGGCGTGCCTGTCTTAAATCGCCCCATCTGAAATCCCAGCCTTTTTAGATCATCAGCAAGGGCATCGGACGAAAACTCCCATGCCCTGCCAGCCGGAAAACTTCTTTTGCCTATATGGATAAGGCCATGCAAAAAAGTCCCTGTGGCCAGGACTACTGCCTTAGCATGATAATGGTTATCGAAATTGTCGATCAATCCAGCCACCCTGCCATCTTCCACAATAAGCCTTTCCACCATGGCCTGTCTGATATCCAAATCAGGATGCCTCTCCAATATACTCTTAACAGCAGTATGATAGAGATGCCTGTCATTCTGTGTCCTTGTGCCATGCACAGCTGGTCCCTTGCTTGTATTAAGGACACGAAACTGGATGGCAGTCTGATCAGCCACCTTAGCCATTATGCCGCCCAGGGCATCGATCTCCTTAACTAGTTGCCCCTTGGCTATCCCGCCAATAGAAGGACTGCAAGGCATGGCGGCTATGGTATCCATACTGATCGTTAAAAGCAGCGTCCTGCATCCGAGATTTGCAGAAACAAGCGCCGCCTCAACACCGGCGTGCCCTGCCCCGACTACTATAACTTCATATATATAATTCAAGCAATCCCTCACACAAATAACTAATATCATCAAATCCTTACAATCCCGTAAAAGGCAAAAACCCATATTTTGTGATTCCTGCCAAGCCCTATATTCCCTATTTTAAAAAATACCACTCATTGGCAAGAGTATCAAATTTTATAATGCATATTTATGATTCATATATGACACGTAATGGAAATTATAAAAACACCGTCCTATTTTAGGTATTTTTAGACTCATAAAGCTACAAATTATAAGAAATATTTTTAAAATATATATCTAATATATTGATTTAATAAGTTTAATGCGAATTTTGAAAAACAGTTAATGGGAATCTTAGAGATTTTATAGTATAATATAGTAGATATTGGATTATCTTATTTAATCACGATATACCTTTTTTAAGAAATACATCCTTTTTTCCGAACCGGCGAAGGGGGGTGATCGATACAATCAGTAACTCGTGTTAATCGTCGTTTCTTATCAAACTCTTATTAATATTTCTCACCCTCAGGATTTCCATGTGAAACCTGCTTTCTTATAAACGTAATAAGGGGGGGATAAATTTCAAGGTTAGGATTTTCCGGACGAAGATTCTAAAGGAGGTTCACGCAAATGAGGAAGAATGGAATTCTTGCTTGTATGGCTTTAGTTCTTGTGATAGCTGTCTGTTGTTTTGCCCTTAACAATGCAAATGCCTATTATAGTGGTCTATATGGAAGCAGCCTGTTAGGAGGACTCTACGGCGGCCTGTATGGAAGCAGCCTCTACGGCGGCCTGTATGGAAGCAGCTTATACGGCGGCCTGTATGGAAGCAGCTTATACGGCGGCCTGTATGGAAGCAGCTTATACGGCGGCCTGTATGGAAGCAGCCTCTATGGCGGCCTGTATGGAAGCAGCCTCTATGGCGGCCTGTATGGAAGCAGCCTCTATGGCGGCCTGTATGGAAGCAGTTTATACGGCGGGCTATACGGGGGTATATCATATAGCGGATATAATCCCTTCACTTCGACTTATACATCTTTCAGCTATACTCCTGGCATTTTGGGCAGCCTTTACGGGCTTGGCGGGCTGTATGGCGGACTATACGGCGGCGGCCTATATGGTGGACTGTATGGCATTTACTAAGGAACTATCTATGGGATTCTTCCTGCAAATCCCCTTATAAGCCTTATTATAAAAACCTTTAGCAGTTTAGGTTTTTAATCTATTTAATGACTTGAGAAGTTAATTTTATATATCCACAAGTTGCAGGACAAAAAGGGCCCGGATGTTTAAAAATACGGGCCCTTTTTTATTAATCAAGGCAACCAGACATGCCAGTAGACCGGCCAAGAATCTTCGATTTACGACTTAATTCCACTTATAACGCGCAGTATATCCCAATATGCGCCGCGGTATCCTTTCTTTATAGCATCCACAAGCTGCTGATTGGCGTTGTAGTTATAGTTTCTGTCCAGCCTTGACGGATCAAAGAAAAAAAACCGGCTGTCATTGCCAATAAGTCTATCGAGCAGTTCAAATGCATACGGCGCTACATCAGGCTCAATGAAAAAAAGGGGATCGGATAAATCCCCCCCTCCCACAAAACCATTTCCGGATCTATCCTGCATAAGCAAACCCGAAAGCCTTGTCCCTGGATAGACTCTCACACCAATAGCGATTCCGGCCCTGTCCGGATTGGCCCGTCTTACCATATCCACTGTTTTTACTATGCTTTCCCTCGTCTCACCCGGAGAGCCTATCAGGAGGTCTACCATAACCGCTATGCCTTCCTCCTTGCATGACTTTATCGCATCAACAATGTCATCAGGCAAAAAACTGCGCCCTAATTTTTTCAGCATATGGCTGTCTCCATGGTCTGCGCCGAAGTTTATCCCTGCACAGCCGGCCTTTTTCATGGCCCGCGCAAGTCCCCTGGAAAAAGGGATAGGTGAACAATAAGCATACCACCTGAAAACATCACATAGATTTCTTCGTATCATCTCCCTGCATATCTTGCGTGCATGCCATTCCGGTATATTAAACTCGCTGTCGCATATATGGATGTGATCGATTCCCTGTGCAAGAAGGTTTTCCATTTCATCCACAACAGCCTTTGGAGGACGAATCCTGACCTTCTTGCCTTTGGCCAACGGATCAGCGCAATATATACAATTGCGAGGGCAACCTCGCTTCGTCTCAATCCCTGCCTGTCCCCCCTCATCGAAATAACGCCTGTTGTCAATGAGTCCTCTCTTCATCAAAGGGAGGCATGACAAATCCTTAAATAAAGGAGGATTCTTAAGCCATCCGATCCCCTTTTCACGGTGCAGGATGCC
This sequence comes from bacterium, assembly GCA_016934595.1. Classification (GTDB taxonomy): domain Bacteria; phylum SZUA-182; class SZUA-182; order DTGQ01; family JAFGSM01; genus JAFGSM01. The sequence goes on from JAFGSM010000041.1 coordinate 4,219, forward strand.
CGGCAGGTCACTCCACTCCTTTTTGCATTTGATCCTCCCGACAAGATCTGATAAGACAAACTCTCCGTCTCCCCATATCCCCGCATCTGCCTTGCAAAACCCAAGGACATCCTCGGGCATCACCGAAAATCCAACGCCTCCGACCACTATCATGGCGTCCGTATGGATACGGATGGTGTTTATTATACCGGCGAACTCGTTCATAAATGACTGGCGGCTTGTAAAGGCACAATCATCCGTATTGCGAAGCGTAACACCAACCACGCCGAAATTCCTATCCCTAAAAAATCCGGCTATAGCCGGTGTATAATCATTCAGCCAGCACAAATCGAGGATGTCGGCCGGATTGCCTGCCGCTGCTAATGCCTCGGCTACATATTCGAGGCCAATAGGCGCTATGGGCGGTTTTATCCTGTTTGTGTTAACCAAAGCCACATTCATAACAAATTACTATACCTTTGCAATTTTCACATAACGGACTGAATAAATTAACAAAAAAAGTTTGCTTTATTTACATCAATATTTTTTCAAAACGACCACCACGGTTTCACAATAACCGGCGAGTTTACAACGGCAAAGCCGCCTCTATCATCGTAAAAAATCGTCTCCACATTATATACGCCAGGGAAGTTTGTGGTGAATGACCATGTTGCCACCCTGCCTGTTCCTGTGCCAGTAGCCCCTATACTTGAAGATGAATAGACTATGCCGGCATCAGGATCAACTGCCCAAAACCCGGCAAGTGTAGATTGCCCAGCCTTTGCAACAATAGGCAGTTCAGACATATATGTCAGCACAGGTAACCGATTTAACCATTCTGTTTGGAGAAAGGATGGTCTCGCAAAAAGTATTTTTAATGCTTAAAAGTCACCGATATATTAATATACTTCTAATATATTAATCCTTTTTTTTATCAGAATACAAATCTACCACTCCCATCCCTCGCTATCATTATATATTTTTTCGTCTGAAAATCCCTTCTGAGTATTTTCATTCCCCTTTGTGAATCGGAGATTCATGGGCGTTTCACTTGAAAATCCCTTCTTGGTATTTTTCAGATAAAAGGTACAAAACAATTTGAAGAATTAAAAAGGAAGGTTTATGATATTAGAAAGGTTTATGATATTATAATAATTCATTTTTTGATAAAGTTGAGGATTATTGTAAATCACAACTTGCAAGTTATCGACAGATAAAGGAGAAAACCAGGATGGCGCATTATCTCGTAACAGGCGGTGCAGGTTTCATCGGTTCCAATATTGTAGATGCCCTTTTGGATAAAGGCGAGAAGGTTCGGGTCGTTGATAACATCTCAACAGGCAAAAGGCAAAACCTTTTGCCTTTCATGGAAAGAATAGAATTCATAGAGGCCGACATCCTGGACATGGACATCATGAAAGATGCCTGCAAGGGAGTAGATTTTGTGATTCACCAGGCTGCCCTTCCCTCAGTGCCCAGGTCTGTGGCAGATCCGATAAGCAGCAACAGGGCTAACGTGGACGGCACCCTCAATATACTCTGGGCCGCAAGGGAGACAGGTGTCAAAAGGGTGGTATATGCCTCGTCTTCTTCTGTTTACGGAAACCAGCCTACGGTTCAAAAACATGAAGCCATGCCGGCAAATCCCATGTCTCCTTATGCCATATCCAAATATGCAGGCGAGCTTTATTCACAAGTGTTCTGCCAGATTTATGGCATTTCAACCGTTTGCTTGCGCTATTTCAATGTATTCGGCCCAAGGCAGGACCCCAGATCGCAATATGCGGCTGTGATACCCAAATTTATAACCGCGCTTATATCCGGCAATCGACCTGTTATCTATGGAGATGGCGAACAATCAAGGGATTTCACCTTTGTAGATAATGTTGTGCAAGCCAATATTCTGGCGGCTAATGCAAAGGGGTTAAGCGGCAAGGTATTTAATATCGCCTGTGGCAAGAGGACCACACTCAATCAATTGGTCAATAAGATGAAAGAGATATTAAACACTGGCATAAATCCGGTATATGCAGACCCCAGGCCCGGAGACGTGCTTCACTCCCTGGCGGATATCTCAATGGCAAAAAAAATTCTGGGTTACAGGCCTGATTACAGCATGGAAGAGGGGCTCAAGAAAACAATTGACTGGTTCGCCCTTCAGAATAAAGATAAGGCATAAATACTTTTAAACCTTTCAATAGTCATTGTTCTTTTTAAGATATAATTTCATGTCCAGCTTTTTTTGTTTTGTTTTTTTATTGACATAGGAATCGTTTGCAGGGTATATTTGAGAAAAAAATCATTGAATATATAAGGCTATTTGGGGGAACAAAGGGAGGTCTGTTAATGACTGAAATCAGGCAGCTTCATGATCAGGATTTTTCTGAGGGGTTTCTAAAAAGCATCAATAGAATGGCGGTGCTTTTTAGGTCTCCTTGGTGCCATGGTTGCGATGCCGTTGAAAAAATAATAGAGGGGCTTTCTGACGAGGAGGCAAATGGTTGTATTTGGGGCATGGTAGATGTAAGCATACATCAGGATATCGCAAAACGTTTTGGCGTGCTCAATCTGCCCACAGTTATTATTTTCCATAATGATAAAGAGGCAAATCGTTTGGTAGGCAGGATATCTAAAGAAAAATTGCTGGCAGGGATACGTTGACTATGCAGGGTCTTGTCCAGAGTTTGGAATCCTATCTTCAATCTTCTTTATTTATGGCGTATCCAACAGTATTTATCGGCGGCCTGCTAACATCTTTTACGCCATGTGTCTATCCCATGATACCTATCATAGTAGGGTATATCGGAGGCCAAAATATATCCAGCAGGAAGGCGAGTTTTTTCCTCTCGACCATATATGTATTGGGACTCTCTGTCACTTATTCAGCCCTTGGGGCATTATCAGCGCTCACAGGTAGGCTATTCGGCGAAATTCAGAACAACCCATGGACATTTGTGATTGTCGGGAATATTATCCTTATTTTCGGCCTGTCCATGCTCGAGGTCTTCACGATTCCTTTGCCTACCTTAAGCTGGCATGGAGGCAACAATGACAAGGGGGGTACAATGGGCGCCTTTGGGCTTGGACTGGCTTCCGGGTTAGTTGCTGCGCCATGCACAGCGCCTGTATTGGGAGTTCTGTTGACCTATGTGGCTTCAAAACAGAATATACTTATCGGAATAAGCCTGCTTTTTGTCTATGCCATAGGAACGGGTACATTATTGGTCCTTGCCGGCACTTTTACAGGTATAATCGCGCTATTGCCTAAATCCGGGCGATGGATGGTCGCAGTGCAGAGGGTCTTTGGATGGTTTATGATCGGCCTTGGAGAGTATTTTTTAATCAAGGCTGGGAAATTATGGTTTTAAGGCAAAAATCATAAATATATAAAGGGGATAGAATGAAAAAATCAACTATGCACGATAGATTTTATTATTTTAAGATCGCCCTGTGGGCCATAATGATTATCTTTTTCCTCGGATGCGGAGAAAACGCCAAGGGCAAAGCCAATGAAAATCCTAAGGGGGTTGTCAATACAGGCGGGAATAAAATAAAATCGGACAAACCCAATCTGATGCTTCCGGATTTCTCTCTTTCCGGTCTTGATGGCAAGCAATACAGGCTTGCTGACTATGTAGGGGAAAAACCTGTCCTTTTGGTTTTCTGGGCGACAGGCTGCCACTTTTGTGTTAAGGAAATACCAGCCCTGAACGAGCTATTTGTCAAAGATAGAGACAATCTGGAGTTATTAAGCATAGATATTTACGAGCCCACAAGTATGGTAAGGAGCATGGTGGAAAATAAGGGGATTAAATACCCTGTGTTGTTGGATAAAAATGGAGACACAGCAAGGGCATACCGTGTAAGAGGGGTCCCAACGTTTGTTGTTATAGGGATTGATGGAGGCATGCTTTACTATGGGCCTGAGCTTTCTCAGGCAACTAAAAAAATAGGCTTATCATGATTAATCCAGATGGATTGGTTATTGACAGATTATTGATTGATTATTGAATTCTTTTTGTTAATAAACTAAACTAATCTATATTAGCTGCCTCTAATTGGATTTCTATATTTCTATATCAATTATATGATATGCGGTTTTAATTGTCATATTTGATTTTGATCAACCCGGGCGATGCAAGAAAAGGGGTATGTTTTTATGTCCTCAAAGGATAGTCTGGAGGCCCTTCTTGATCCATCTGTTCACTTGTCCATATTCAACAATATGGCTGATGGGGTCTGTGTAAGCACGGATGGCGTAATCCAGTTTATGAACCGTTATTTGACAGAAAGGTTCGGCGACGGCACTGGAAAACACCGTAACGAATTCCTGGGAAACCAGCAGGAGAAATGTGAAAATTGCCGCAACGATGGTTCTGACAAGGATGGCGTAAGCCGTTACGAGTGGTATTCGCCCAAAACCCGCCAAACTTTTGATGTCATCAATTCCCCTTTTATGAATCGCAATGGGACTGTTTCTATCCTTTCAATATTCAGGGATATCAGTGAACAAAAACGGTTGCATAAACGCCTGGAGGGTTATTATGGGAGGCTCAAGGAGGCAAATAAAGAGCTCAAGATCGTTAACAAGACCATTTCCTCTGCAAATCAAAAACTTGAAGAGTTGTCCACAAAGGACGAGCTGA
>JAFGSM010000042.1 GCA_016934595.1 bacterium
CTGAATGTGGCTGTCGATGGGATATCTTTTGATGTCCAAAAGGGCGAGATACTCGGTTTCCTCGGGCCAAATGGCGCAGGCAAGACGACAACCATGAGGATATTAACCTGCTATATACCACCCAGCTCAGGCACAGCTAAAATCGAAGGATATGACACATTTGAGGAATCGATAGAGGTAAGAAAAAGGGTCGGATATTTGCCTGAAAGCGCCCCTTTGTATCATGATATGGGTGTCATAGACTACCTTAAGTTCATAGCCACCATACGAAATATTCCAGGCGGAAAAATAAAAACCAGGATTAAAGAGATGATCCAAATATGCGGACTTCAAGGGGAGGCGCATAAGGCTATCGGGCAGTTGTCAAAGGGCTACCGGCAGAGGGTGGGCCTGGCGCAGACTCTGATCCATGACCCTGAAATATTGATTCTGGATGAGCCAACCTCTGGACTTGACCCTATACAAATAATAGAGATAAGAGACCTGATAAAGAAGATAGGAAAAGAAAAAACCGTTATCCTCAGCTCTCATATATTGCCGGAGGTGCAGGCTACATGCGGAAGAATCATCATCATAAATAAAGGGAAACTTGTGGAAAGCGGCACTCCGCAAGAGCTTTCAGACAGGGCTAAAGGTCAGGAAACGGTTCATATGAGCGTTCGCGGCCCCCTTGTGGATATCAGACAAAAGATAGAGCAGATGGAGCATGTAATAAATGTCCATCTCCCGGAAGGAGAGACAGAGGATGTTTCGGAAGATGGTATCCATAAATTGGTTATAAGCGTTGAAAAAGGAAAGGATATAAAGGAGGATCTGTTTAACTGCGTGGTGGAAAACAAGTGGTCTCTTACAGAGCTAAGGTCTGAGGGAGTCACTCTGGAAAATGTGTTCAAACAACTGACCACACAGGAAGATATATTATGAGAAACATAATAGCCATTTTCAAGAAGGAATTCAGGGCATACTTCGATTCGCCGATCGCATATATATTCATAACAGCGTTTTTGATCAGCAGCATGTGGATCTTTTTCAGAGGGTTTTTCCTGATTGGCCAGGCGATGATGCGCGGGTATTTCAGCCTTTTGCCATGGTTTTTCCTTTTTTTTGTCCCGGCTATCACCATGAGGCTCTGGGCAGAAGAAAAAAAGGCCGGCACCATTGAGGTATTGATGACGCTGCCGGTTAAAGACTATGAGGTGACACTCGGCAAATATCTGGCTGCGTTCCTGTTTCTTGGCCTGACCATTCTTCTGAGCGCCACATTGCCGGTCACGTTGATTATGCTTGGACAGCCCGATCTTGGGCCTATAATAGGCGGATACATCGGCGCCTTATTAATGGGCGGGGCATATCTGGCAATCGGGCTTTTTGCCTCAAGCCTCAGCGAAAACCAGATAGTCGCCTTCATTCTGGGAATCTTTTTTTGCTTCTGCCTCTTCATTATCGGGGAAAACTTTGTGATCATGGCAATCCCGTCACGAATCGCAATGGTTTTCTCTTATATAGGGCTAGGGCATCATTTTGAAAGCATAGGCAGGGGCGTTTTAGATACAAGGGATATCGTATATTACATTTCGGTTATAGGGTTCTTTCTCTTTCTAAATATACGGTCTCTGGAAAGCCGAAAATGGAGCTAAGACTGTGGGTATAAAAAAGATAGGATACGGAACACATCTGATTATTTACAGTATGATAGTGCTTGCCATACTTGCCGTAATAAACTATATCTCTGCTGCTAAATTCTATCGAAAAGATCTCACAGAAAACCTGATTTACAGCATCTCCAGCGCCACAAAAGACGTATTGAGAGGCATTGATGATGTCGTTAGCATACAGGCATATTTTTCAAAAGAGCTGCCGCCTCAATTAGTGGAATTAAAAAGCCAGGTAAAAGATATACTGGATGAATACAAAGCATACGCTGGGTCCAGCCTGGAGATAAAATTTATAGATCCTGATGAAGACCCTGAATTAAGCCAAAGGATGCAGTTTATAGGCGTGCCAAAGGTGCAGGTCAATATATTTCAAAGGGATAAGGCTGAAGTAGCCAACCTGTACCTGGGAATGAGCATCATGTTTGAGGACCGCAAGGAGGTTATACCCGTAATACAAAATGTGAATAATCTGGAATATGATCTTACATCAGCGATACTCAAGGTCACAAAAGAGGAGCCGGAGGTGATAGGATTTTTGTCATGGCAACAAGCCAAGGAAGATTTTCAGCATGATCTTTATTCAAAGATGCAGATGGCCCTTCAAAAACAGTACGAGGTGCGCAATGTCAATCTGAGCGCTGGGGAATCGATGATAAGGGACATTGACACACTTGTTTTGATTTCCCCCGAGGAAGTGACGGATAAAGAAAAATACATCCTGGATCAATTCCTTATGAGAGGCGGAAAGCAGATATACCTTGTGGATATGGTAAAGCTAAAGCCTGGAAGACAGCTTGCGGCAGAGGCAGTGAGCACAAAGATCACAGACCTTCTCTCACATTACGGCGTCAATCTAAACACGGATCTTGTTCTTGACAGGTCAAGTTCCATGGCTGCCTTCAGCGGAGGATTCTTTCATTTCCAGGTGCCATATCCTTTTTGGCCAAAGGTTGTAAAAGACGGATTTGATTCATCACATCCTATGGTTAGCAAATTGGACACAATCACTATGCCATGGACAAGCTCCATAAGCATTCAAGATAAAATCATTACGGAAAAAGTCTTGCATGCAACAATCCTGGCACAGACTACTCCTCACGGATGGACACAAAAGGGAAGATTCAACCTTGATCCCCAACAAAGATTCAACACGGGTTCTGACACCCTCAAACGTATCCCCCTCGCCATTTTGATATCAGGACGATTTGAGAGCTTTTATGCCAATAAGGATGCGCCTTATGAAGGCATAAAAAAGGCAGAGGGGGATAAAAATGAAGACAGTCAGCGTCTTAGCATCGCTGAAAAGGATGCCCAAATTGTGGTTGTTGGGAATTCCCGTTTTATTCAAGATGACTTTCTTGGCCGTTTCCCTGAGAATGCCACATTTTTCTTGAATGTTGTAGACTGGCTTACAATGGGCGAATCTCTTATAGGCATTCGATCAAGAGAAAAGACGGAACGCCCTTTGCCTGAGATGTCGGAAACTAAAAAGGCATTTATCCGCTATGTCAATATATTTGGGGTGTCTATCCTGCTTATCATGTTTGGCCTTGTAAAATTTTTATTAAAAAAAAGAAGAAGTTTAAACCTATATGAGTCTTAAAAAAACCATCATACTGATAACCATTTTGGCTATACTAATCGGTTTAGCCTATATGATGAACAAATCCTCCCAAAAAGCCAATCAGGAAGCATTGCTATTTCCAGGTTTTGATGCAGAAAAGGCAAGATTCATAAGCATAAAAGGGCCTACAAACAGGTCGACGCTGATAAAAGACGCTGACATCTGGAAGGTAGAAGAAGAGGACGAACTACAAGCGGATACAGAACAGGTTAAACAGGCCATTCAAACCATATCGGAGATAGAAACGGAAAACATCATTTCAAGGAACCCTTCAAAACAGCAGATATTTCATGTAGATCCTAATAGCGCTTTAGAGGTTGAGATAAAGGGAGATGGCGAAAAGACATTGGCGCACCTTTATATAGGGAAAAACGGCCCGGATTTTATGAGCACATATATACGCAAACCTGATAGCAAAGAGGTGATTCTCCATAGAGGTTTTCATCTAAGATCCAGGTTTGACAAACCAACGGACGCATGGATAGATAAATCCATAATCAAATTCAACGAAAAGGACATCGAACAGATAGAGTTTGGCCGTTCTGACCAGCCTTATATCATAAAACGTGAAGATGGCAAGTGGCGCATAATTGAGCCCGAAGAGTGTGAAGCAAAGGAGGACGTCGTTAACAACATGGTCTTTTCCCTTGTTGGTCTCAGGGCAATAAAACTCCAGCGATTAAAACCGGATCAATCCCTGAATGAATTTGGCCTGGACGCCCCTTCCTCACGCATCAAGGCATCTCTATCCGACGGCACATCCCAAACAATACTTTTTAGCAAATTACAGGAAAAGAGCGATCAATATTATACCATGATTTCAGATACGGATGTAGTCTATACCGTGGCCAAAAACGCGATTGATAAACTTGATAAAACATGGCAGGATCTGAAGAAAGAAGAACCACCTGTTCCGCCTGTTCAATCTGAACCTGGTGAAGAAGCCAGGATCAAGGATATTAGGCCGGAAGAGGCATTGACTGAAGGGTCCCAATAACTTTTTTTGCATTGTATAGGCAATATTATTCATATATAAATCTTACCAGACACAGAGCAATCTCAATAAAATCCGATAAAACCCTATCCTATCAGAACTATATCCAGGCATTGGAATAAGTTCTTGATCGAATCATCCATCGCATTTTAAGAAATCATCTAAGTAACCCTCATGATCTATTGATAACAACGAAGGATGAAAATGAATAAAAACAAAGTATTGTTCGATCATTTTCATATAAAGATCATAAAATACAATGGAATACAATTGCCTTTTTGGAATTTATATGCTATATTTTAATCAGATCGTTTAGAATATTCTATGGTTGAAATTAAACGTAACCGCTCAATATCTCATTGCCATTTAAAAGCCAATTTTCCCATAATATATTGAGCAGTTACTATAAAATATAACCAAGATTGTTGGAGATAGAAGAATATGAAAAAAACCCATAAAATAAACCCAATATTTTCACCCGAAAAGCCCTTCTGGATAATTCCATCCCCCTTTGTGAATCGAAGATTCATGAGCGTTTCAATTTGTGTGCTCATAACCTTAATTGTCTGCATCAGTATTTTCTTGGAATTCGCTCAAGGTTCTGATAAGGTTATATCCATTCGAAAGGATACAACTGATCTATTTCAAAATCTGGGGGGATCCAAAGCCTATAGCAAAATACAGATAAGGATAAAACCCTATAAAAGCTTTCGTATTGCGTTTGAATTGCTTATGGATGATGACCAAACCCTTTGTATTTATTATTCCTCAACCGATATAGAACCTCAACCGCCAGAATATGCAGGTGGACCCATTCATTTTGGACTTGGATCATCGGTGATTGATGAAAAGTGGAAAATCATTGAAAGAGATATGTCATTGGACTTGGAAAACTTTATTGTATCAAAAATAAAATATATAAAGAAAATCGAGATATTAGGAAACCGCTATGATCTTGCCTTTATATTGGCCTGTAATGAATTGGATGATAGTGACACTATCGTCATAGACGATTTCAGAACCCCAGGACAGAATTTAAATGATAGGGGATGGAAGTCCGATGATATCAATAAATTTGCCATATCATTTGATTCAAATATGGAAGGCTATTTAAAGGCAGAATATACCGAACCCGATGATACAAATGACGATCAGAATAATACGCAAACACCCTGGTATGTCTATCCATACAACGCATCATATTACGGAGGATACTACGGAAGCGGGCTTTATGGCGGGCTATACGGCGGCGGCTATTATGGAAGCAACTATTACAGCGGAGGTTA
>JAFGSM010000043.1 GCA_016934595.1 bacterium
ATTACAGATTATACTGTTATTTAAAGAATAATATTTTAATATGCTAACGATTTTATATTTTCAAGATGAGTTCTCGGACAGCCTCCTAGATAATTAACAATCAAAAAAGCAAAAGCTGTGCCAATAAGAAAAAAAAGTAAATATTGGATAAGTATATAATATTAAAAGAGATTATATAACTTTTGTAATTTGATCTTAAAAGGATTTCTGTCAATACTTTTTACATACTGTAAATTATAGAATGCTTTTTTTCTGTTCTTTGTTTCCTGTTCTTGCTTAGAAAATAGCTTTATATTTTCATGTTTCGTGGTGCCACGAAAAGAGGCATGGGTGTTAGTTACGAAAATAGACTCAATCATCAATTTTCGTCTGAAAATCCAAATCGGAAATTTTTATAGCCCTTTGTGAATCAAAGATTCATGAGCGTTTCATTATTGTAACGTTTGTTACTGATTATTGTAACGTATTATTTATGGTTAAGTCGTTCATTGACATCTTGATAACTTTTTTGAAACAATGGCTCGTATTTTTTGGCATAGAGGGAAATCCATCGAATTGGATGATCCGCCAAAAGCATTTAACAATGTATCTTTATCAAAAAAATCTGTCACACCCGTTTCAAATGCGGATATTGCAATATTATGCGGGATTTTTTTTAATTTGCTTAGTAAAAGCACCGGCCTGGGGCAAAATTTATTTAGCCTTTTTAAGAAACTGATTCCGCCCGAATTTGGGCCAAGAATATCCATTACCAAGATTTCCGGATCGAGTCGTAGTATCTTATCCCTGGCCTCATTGGCATTCCTGGCCATTCCAACCACTTTGATATCCTGATCTTTTTCAATTTCGTTTTTTAGAAACTCTAGTGAAGCATCCGAAAAATCCAATAACAATACACTGATTTTTTCCAGGAATATCTCTTCTATAGATTCTGTAATATGCCTATTGTCATAAAACGAGACAACTTTCATATTAGATCTGCAAACATATGCCTCTGTTCCTTGAGTGGGCATAAACCTATATCCCCTTTAATTATCTATCTTTAAAATCCAAATAATGCTGAATTGTTACAATAAATTTGTACAAGATTTCTAACTATCAAACCTGTAAGGATAATTCTTTCGTAATACCTCAGAGATAATAGATTTAAGAGTATTGACATCATTTTCATCCTTTTCCAAAAAAGCAGCGGTGTTTTGAATAAGCGGGTGATTTTCATGCTCTTTAAGCAGGGTGTGAATAATAACAGGGACGGACTTCTTATTATTCTCAAGTAGCTCTAATATTTCCAAGCCATCAAGATATGGCATATCTAGATCAAGGAGCAGAAGATCAGGGGGGGCAAGAAACATCATCCTTAATACCTGCCAGCCATTATTCGTCAATTGCACAAGATATCCTTCGTTTGTCAGCTCCCGTTTCAGAAACTCGCAAATGTTCCGGTTCCTGTCTGCAATCAGAATTCTAAACTCTTGACTCAATGAACATGACCTCATGAGTCTGTCCGATAACTAATTTTTGGCTAACAAATTAAATAGTATATTACAATTTCTACTATTTTAATTCATGTTTATTTTATGATTTTTTATAAAAATTTTAGTTATCGGGCAGACTCTCATATAAATGTTAAAGGAAGTCAGGTCATTTTGCGACGGTTATCATATCTATTTATGATAATCCTGTCGGGGTGTCTTAAATCTAACAAAAATTATTCTTATGATTAGGATTGGGGAAGACAATCATGACCTAACTTCCGTATCAAAAAGTATAGTAATAATAAAAGCAAATGTTATGCCAATATAAAGTAGAGTTTAAAATTAGTATAACTATTTAAAATTCAAAAGATATTATTAATATTTAATAATGTTTCTGGTTTCGGTCATAAAGGATTTCTGTCAGTATTTTTTACAGGTTGTAAAGTCCAAATTTTAAGGCGTCTATAATCTGTTTTTTAAATTAAGCGAAAAACTTAGTCTGGATTCGGGAAAGGAATAGATTTTTTTTATTGTGAAAGTGCTTTTAAAGATATTGAGATATATAAATAAAATTTATATCACATAAATATTTTTAATTTGATTTCATTTTATTTTTTATTTAGTTTAACGATGGTAGTCTGTAAATAAAGGGAACGTATTATTCCTCAAACTAAGGAGGCATTATATGGATATCAACAGAAGGGATTTTTTGAAGATCGCAGGGGCTGGAACGGTTGCGACAGCAGGCCTGCGGCATTTTGTTTTATCCTCAAAAGGCGCGCATGCTGCCCAGTATTCCCCGCCGGACAAGGTCCTGTATCAGGTTTGTGCGATATGCAGCGGCGGCTGCGCCATGCTCGTGCATTTGAAGGAGGGCAGGATCGTCGAGGTTAAGGGGAACCCGGATGATCAGGTTGCGAAGGGCCACCTGTGCGTGAAGGGGCTCACCGGATACCAGTTCATCTATAATCCCTATCGGCTCAAATATCCCATGAAAAGAACCAATCCCAAGAAGGGTGTCAACGAGGACCCCGGCTGGGTCAAGATATCCTGGGACGAGGCCTTCAAGCTGACGGCCGCCGCTTACAACAGCGCCATCGCAGAGGGAGGGCCGGAGTCCATCCTGGTCGTAGGCAGGCCGAAACCATGGATAAAAAAGCTGTGCTCAACCCTTGGCACGCCGAATCTGGTCTCTCACAACAACACCTGTTATACCACGCATGACGCAACATGGTCGGGCACCATCTCCGGTTTCGGCAAGGGGAGGAACTGGACCACGGATTATGCCCATTCCAAGTACATCCTCTCCTTCGGCTGGGACCAGCCCGGCAAGGCCAAGAACATGCAGGCCCAGAACTTCCTGGAGGGGATCGCCAACGGCGCGAAGGTGGTTATCATAGACCCCAGGCTCTCCATCACCGCATCCAAGGCTGACCAGTGGATTCCCATCAAACCGGGGACGGACCTTGCGTTTGCCCTGGCCATGATCCATGTGATCATCAACGAAAAGCTTTATGACAAGGCATTCGTCGATAACTACACCCAGGGGATTGATAAGCTCGAACCCTTTATCAGGGAATATACCCCGCAGTGGGCCTCGAAGATAATCGAGGTTCCCGCGGAAACGATTACAAAGGTGGCCCGCGAGTTCGCCACCATAAGGCCTTCGGTCATCGCAAGCCACAAGCGGGACGCTGCTGGACCCAATTATGCCAACTCCTGGAAGCTGGCCCATGCGCAGGTGATCCTGCAGGCCCTTGTTGGGAGCCTGGACCGCCCCGGGGGGCATATATTCCAGCGCCAGCCGAAACAGCCCGGATTCGATGATGTGTTCCCTCTCCCGGAAGGCTTGGAATATCCCAAACCCAGAAAGGAAAGGGTGGACGGCCTGGATCATTTCCCCATCATCGACAAGATGAAGAAGGGCTCTTTCAGCACCCTGGCCCACGGCATCCTGAGCGGGAAGCCTTATCCGGCCAAGGCGGCCTTTATCTGGAAGTACAATATCCTCTCATTTCCTGAGCCGCAATTATTGGTCAAGGCCCTGCCAAAGCTCGATTTCATGGCCGTGTGCGAGGTGCTTCCTTCCGAGATGACACAGCTTGCGGACGTGGTTCTCCCTGAGTCCATGTATCTGGAAAATGGCGGGCTCAATGCACGCGAATACTTTGCCATGTGGCCCCAGATCGCACTGAGGGAGCCTATCCAGCCCGTCTTTGACACAAAGGGTTTAGGCGATATCGTCCAGGGCATTATTAAGGCCATGGGCAAGGGGGATTACCTGGGCGGCTTCAACGGCGTCGCCTATAACGAGGCGTGTATGAAGGCCGTGGGAAGCTCCATGGCTGAGATAAAGAAGACCAACGGCCTGTGGGGAAAGCCGGTGCCCTTTGAGCCGAAAACAAAGTTCAACACCGAGTCAGGGAAGATCGAGATGTATTCTGCGCTTCTCGAAAAATACGGGTACGAGCCTCTTCCCTCCTGGCAGCCGAAGAAGGCCAATCCGAGTTCTGAGTATCCCTACTACTTCCTCTCCTACCGCAAGCCGTGGGAGAGGATGACCATGTCCCAGTGCCTGCCGTGCCTGATGGATATTTACCCCGAAAACGAGGCGATCATGCACCCCAGCACGGCCCAAAAGATCGGCGTAAAGACAGGGGACCATGTCTTCGTGGCATCCGTGAACGGCCAGATCCGTGTGAAGGCCAGGGTGTCCGAAGGGATCAGGCCCGACTGCGTGGCCGTGGACCACGGGTTCGGGCACTGGAGCCTTGGTTTCCCGCCTGAAACCCGTACAGGTGGAAATGATGGGGACCTTTTGGCCGCCCTTACCGTGGAAGAGCAGATCGCACTGAAAGACCCTGGAGTAGGTGCGCTCATGGAGGATGTATGCGTCAAGGTCATGAAGGCTTAATGGCGAAAGATAAATGAGTCTGATGGATATTGAAAAAAGAGGGGTGACTTCAAAAAAATGGTCCGAGTGAATATTGAGGCCGAGGCCGAAATTTTCCGAATGTTTTCCCTGGGGTTTGACTATCCAGGAAGGGAACTCGGGGAATGCCTCCTTGACGGCTCTTTTGTCAATCGTTTGAAAAATGCCCTTCATGCCTTATCCATACACGGGCATTCTTCATTGGAGGATATTCAGCAATGGACAAGGTCTAAGGGAGGGAGTCTTAATGACATTCTGCTTGACCTTGAACGCGAGCACACCCGTCTCTTTATCACCGCCTATCCGGGGAACCCTGTCCCCATATACGGATCATTCTATCTGGACGGAGATCAACTGCTCATGGGGGCATCAACCGTTGAGGTCAAAAGGATATATCACGGGATCGGTCTCACCTTTAACGAAGGTATGGACAAACTCCCGGACCACTTTTCCATAGAGATGGAGTTTGCAGGGTTTCTCCTGAGATTGCAGCATGATAGGGTAAACAGCGCTGGAGATGGGGAGACTGCCGGAATAGAAGCATGTAGAAACCTGTTTCTTTCGGAATATCTGCTCCCCTGGGCCTTCCTTTTTCTGGAAAGGCTTAAGTCGAGTACAAAACACGGATTTTTTCTACCCCTTGCCCGGATGGCTGGGGAATTCATGATATACGAAAAAGGGATAATATCAAATTTACAGAATAAAGCAACGGAGGGATTATTATATGATAAGGCGCTATTCTATGCTCATTGACACCTTTCGGTGTCTATCGTGTAACAGTTGCACAGTGGAGTGCAAGAGGGAAAATAATGTCCCATTCGGTTTTTTCAGGACAAGGATCGACACGTTTGAAGCAGGGAAATATCCCGATACCTTTATGGGATTCAAGAAGGCGGCCTGCCTGCATTGCGGGGACGCCCCGTGTGTGGTTGTGTGCCCAACTGGTGCCTCCTATAAAACGGAATCGGGCGTCACCCTGGTAGATGAATCCAAATGCATCAAGTGCGGATACTGCATGTACGCATGTCCTTTTGATGCGCGTTACTGGCATCCTGTGAGCAAAAAGCCGGACAAATGCACCCTGTGCATCCACAGGCTGGATGCCGGACAGAAGCCGAGCTGTGCGGAAAAGTGCTTCGCTGTCGCCATACTCTTCGGGGAATGGGAGGATATGGTCATAGAAGGGGAGCGCAGGGTTGCGTCCATCAAGAAAAAGATGCCCGAGGCTAATCTTTATAAGGGGGATGGACTGGGCGGCCTTGGCGTGATGTTCGTCCTTACCAAATCGCCAGTTTTCTTTGACCTGCCGGAGCGGCCAGAGATGCCAACATCCATTGTAGCCTGGCAAAAGGTCATCAGGCCGCTTGCATACATTGCCGGCGGCGCGACAGTGGCCGGGCTAATCATTAGCTTCCTGGCCAATCTAGGCAAGGAGCCTGAGGCAAAGATATAAGGTAACGTTTCATTCAGCAAAGATACATTTTTATCTCAACGATAATGACGTTAATGACAATATATGGAGGGAATCAAAATGAAGAATGAAAGGATCATCAGAAATAGCAAGGCGGCCAGGCTGGTCCACTGGATTCACACCATATCCTGCCTGATGCTGTTCTATACAGGGCTCGCCATATTCAGTCCGAAACTGAACGGCTTGGCATGGATATTCGGGGGACTGGAGCATGCGCGTGCGCACCACCGGGTGGCAGCCATTGTCTTCATCGCCATCCCCGCCCTCGCCATTATATTCAATTTCAAGGGATTCCTGCATATGCTGGGTAGCATCTTTTCATGGGACAGCGACGACACCAAGTGGCTCATTAAGGCCCCGGCATATATGTTCAAAAGCAGCATAGATATGCCGCCCCAGGGGAAGCTGAAGGCCGTCCAGAAACTTGCCTACATGATGGTGCTATTCTCTTCGGTAGTAATGGTAGTCACAGGCATTATCCTGTGGTACCCGGCCTCGTATACCCCGAATGCGTTACTGTGGAGCGTGGCATTGCACGATCTGTTCATGATCATCACCGGGGTCGTGCTTCTTGGGCATATGTACATAGGGCTGGGGATATTTCAGCCTTATCGTGGCGCATGGCGGCTTATGTTCGGGGACGGGACCATCAGCGAAGAGGCGGCGGAATTCCACAATGCGAAGTGGTTTCAGAAGGTCAAGGCACGGTGACCATTTTGATAAATATTTTTTATACCATATTATTATTTTCAATTTTTATTAAGATTATTTTTGTGTTACATATAATTATCTTCTGTTAACATCCAAGTGTTAACATCTCCTAATCAAATCCCTTCCGGTCTAAAAAGCTTGAAGGGATTTGATGTTTATACGTAACTGCTAAACTTAAAGGGAGGAGTATACCGATGAAAAAAACAGCGATTTTCATAATATTGGCAATTATCCTTATTCCCCTTTTTTCCAAGATTGCATGGGGTGACGATCTTTTAGAACTGGAAAAAAGGGTTGGTTCTATAGAAGAAAAACTTAAAAAAGAGGAAAAGGAGGGAATCCTCTCCTTCAAGGGAAAGAGATTCAAGCTGGGCGGGGAGATGGAGTTTGAATATGTCGATACAAGGAGCGATCAGAAGATCGACAATCCGGAAGGGCATTTCCAGGTGGAACGTTTTAGTTTGATACCGCAGATTCAAGTTGCGGAGAATATTATCCTTGAGGCGCTGCTTTTGTTTTCACCTGAAAAGACAGACGTTAATGAAACGTATGCTGTTATCTCCGGATTGCCGCTTGATTCTTTCTTAAAGCTTGGGATGGACGATAGGTTCATTTCTGAAAAGCCGAACCGCAGGACAGAAGCTTATCCTTTGATTGGCACAGCATTCTGGCGAGACGATGAGGCAGGCATCACATGGAGTGGAAAGCATAAGGAATTTTACTGGAATTTATCCCTGACAAATGGTTTTGCATTAGGGAAAAAAGAGCCGAGCGAAGACAAAAGCTATCAGATGATCCAAGACAAGAGGCAGACTTCCGACAATAATGAAAACAAGGATATCGGCCTCGGGCTCGGATGGAAGCGATCATTCGCAAGTAACCACTTGATCGATGTACACGGTTTCGGATATTTCGCAAAGTTGAGCAGGGATGACATCGATTTTTTAAAGAAAATCGCAGGTTATGGATCTTCTGAAGTCCGCATGAGCAGGAGATATGGGGCAAGCACAGAATACGTTGTCAATGCCTTCTCATTAGGGGGTGAATATATAAAGGCAGAGGATGGCACTCTTGACAGAGACGGCTGGTTTGCTCAGGCCTCCTATAGGATCAGTTTTGGCAAGAGGACTTTCTTCCCTTCGATTGAACCATTTGTCAGATATGGGCGTTTGAACATTGACCTGCCTAAGGTTTTCTCTGATACCCTCACATGGAATAGGGAAATGACCACTATCGCCCTGTTGGTTGACATTGTAAAAAATATGAAGGTTAAAATAGAATATTATATCAATGATGAGAAGACCGGCGGGAATGACGTTAAAAATGACGAGTTTCTTGCACAGTTGGAAATAATGTTTTAATAATGATGTATATGTTTATAGGAATATAACAAGGGCATTTGTCGTTCAATCCTAATATCAAAGCATTTCAATAGTTGATATTAAAATATTAAACACGCTTATTCACTTTATTCAGCTGTGAGAAGGTGGGCATATGCCTTTCGGTTTAGGGTTCCTTCATAACAGCCTGTAAGGCTCGCTCCAAAAGATCTCCGCCTACACAGGCTGTAACTCATGCACATGCACCTCAAGGCATATGCCCCTTCTTACTAAAATAGCTGAGCGAACTAAATAGTCATTATATTAAATATGTCAGGCCAGAGGCGGGCACAGCCTGATGAAGAAAAGGCCGCCCGGGGGGAATTTAACCCCATCATGGGGGTCTATAAAATTCTTCTGTCATTTGACATGGGCGGAAGATTTCCCTGTTTGTTTGGTCCCATTTTACGATTTATCCCATATGGATGCATACTGCTGAAAGGGCATGAAACATCCCTTGATTGTTTATGATAATGGCTGTCCATCTGCGAAATTTGGTTATCAGATAGTCACCAGACCATAAAAAAGTTTTCCGTAATAGTTCACCACTGATTTTCACTGAATTGCACTGAGAAATCATTTTCCGTGATATTCCGTGTGCTTCCGTGGTAAAATCCTGTGTTAACGTAATTTATTAGGCTCAGGCTGAACGGTTACAGTTTTCCCATTTTTCATGGTCAGCAGGGGCTTCCATCTGACAACTATTGATTTTTGACCATATTGACAAATAATAAGTCACAAAATCAAGGGCATCATTAAAATTACACATGATATCATATCCAGGGGAGATGGATTCCCTGTGTGGTTAGAATATTTACAAATTTGATGTTGACAAGCGCTTGAAATTTGGTTATACTACCAAATAGAAAATGCTAAAGACGCAAAATATAAAAACATGGGAAGGCGTGCTATTGCGAAAGAGAAATTTTTGCCACTGCCGGTGGGATGGCACATAGGGGGGCAGCAGAGGCAATGATTTTTCTCATGGACAAAATCTGATCCAAAAGCTTTCTCATAGATTTTGAATAGGCAACTGTTATTTCATGTTTAAAAATCTAATATAACATCTAACATCAAAGGAGCTAAATTTTATGGATTGGAAGAAGGAATGGAAGCCGCTCCTGGTCATTGCGGCTGTTTTTCTGACATGCTTTTTTGTCCCTGTTGGCGTTGTGCGATTCGACAAAGCTGTCTTGGAGGCGATCCATCTCGTTAAATGGTATGCGAGGGAGCATGTGCTCTTGTGCCTTGTCCCTGCATTCTTCATAGCAGGCGCTATCGGTGTCTTTGTCAGCCAGGCATCGGTCATGAAATATCTTGGAGCAAGGGCGAACAAGGTGCTTGCCTACGGGGTGGCATCGGTCTCAGGTTCGGTCTTGGCTGTATGCTCATGCACGGTCCTACCGCTTTTTGCAGGGATTTATAGTATGGGCGCAGGCATCGGCCCCGCCACCGCCTTTCTCTATTCAGGGCCAGCCATAAATATCCTGGCCATCATCCTCACCGCCCGTGTCCTGGGATTTGAGATGGGTGTGGCCAGGGCGATAGGAGCAGTGCTCTTCAGCCTCATCATCGGCCTGTGTATGCATTTTATCTTCCGCAAGGAGGAGATCGCCAAGGCAAATGCACAGATGGCTATGCCCGAGCCTGAGGTGGCGAGACCCCTTTGGAAGACCACTGCCTATTTCGCCGCCATGATAGCGATACTTGTCTTTGCCAACTGGGGGAAATGCTCTGAGACTGCGGGACTATGGTATGCGATCTATTCCGCCAAGTGGCAGATCACAGGTTTTTTTTCTATCCTTTTTGCATTCATTCTCGTTGCATGGTTTGATATCAGGTGGCGGGACGTACTTTTGGCTGGGGTTCCCACAGTGGCCTTCGCCCTTGTCTTCCCCCGCAGGCCTGAGATCCCATTCACGCTGGGAGTCATTGGTCTTTCAATGATAACCAGCACGAAGAAGGGTGAGGTTGGGGACTGGTTCAAGTCCACATGGGATTTCGCTAAACAGATACTTCCCCTCCTTTTGTTCGGCGTGCTTATTTCCGGCCTGCTGCTCGGCAGACCAGGGCAGGAGGGACTCATACCATCCGTATGGGTAAGCGGCCTTGTCGGCGGAAACTCCGTTTTTGCGAACTTCTTCGCCTCCATTGTGGGCGCTTTTATGTATTTTGCAACGCTGACTGAGATACCCATCCTTGAGGCGCTTTTAGGAAGCGGCATGGGAAAGGGCCCTGCCCTCGCGCTCCTGCTTGCAGGGCCTGCCCTCTCCCTGCCCAGCATGCTTGTCATCCGGAGCATCATGGGGACAAAGAAGACCGTTGTATTCATCAGTCTTGTAGTGATCATGGCTACGGTAACAGGCGTAATATATGGCTTTGTTTTTTGATTAAGGATTAGATTGACTAATGTGATATTAAGATTAACGATCATATATAAAAGGAGGTGTTAATAATATGTCTGGAGAAAGATGCTTATGCGGAGGGGGAGACGTGGTTATTTATTCATGTTCAGGGGCTGCCAATGTGGGACAGATCGCAAACCAGGCTGCGGTGGAATTGACCCAGGAAGGTGTTGGAACGATGAATTGCGCGGTCGGCATTGGGGCACTTGTAAGCGGCATGATCGCTACGGGCAGAGGATCCCGAAGGATCGTTGCGATTGACGGCTGCCCCCTTAAATGTCTTAAAAAGGTCCTTGAAAAAGTCCAGCTTGAGCCTTCCGACTATATCCTGGTAACGGACCTCGGCATAGAAAAAACCATAGGCAGTCGCAGCTTTACCCGCGAGCAGGTCGTGAAGGTGAAGGATGAGGTCGTAAAATCTATAAAACTGGAGGCACAAAGGATATAGATACATTTGCGTAACTGCTCAATATGTTATGGTAAACCAGACTTCCTAAATGGCTATGAGTTACTATTTCCACAGGATATTGAGCAGTTACACATTTGCCAAAGTCTCTAAGGCAAGATACAACCGGAACCCCCCTCTTCCGCGGAAGCGGGATTCATTTTGCAGAAGAAGAAGGCATTTGCGGCAAAGCCAAGGCATTTGATATAGTAAAATATAAAGTATATGGAGGGATAGTATGAGCATTTATGGTCATACTTTGCGTATATTCGTCAATGTAGTCGAAAATCGCAGCTTTTCACGGGCATCACAAAAGATGTTCCTCACCCAGCCATCCATCAGCGCGGCCATAAAAAAACTCGAGAGCTATTACGGCGTATCCCTTATCAAGAGAGGACACAACAAAATGGAGCTGACCGTGGCAGGGGATATACTTTACAGGCACGCAAAACATATACTGCATGATATAGCCCTTTTGGACAGAGATATGGCAGAGTTCATCGGGGAGAAGAAAAAAGGGGTTTCCATAGGAGTAAGCGGCGCCCTCTTTGACTTCTTTATGCCCGATTTCCTGAGGTCATTCTACTTGAATCACACAATGATCAATATCAATGTCATCCAGTTGCACTGCGAGGATATCGTTGATTGCATCATGGGGGGTACTTGCGATATGGGCCTCCTTTGCAGGAGAATCATCCGCGAGGATATGCATGATGATTTAACATTTGAGGATTTTTTCACCGAGCCCCTTTACATAGTCGCCCCAGCAGGACATCCACTGACAATGAGTGGAGGGAGATGTCATATTGAAGAACTGCTGGACAAAAGGTTTATCTTCAGGGAAGAGACGAGTGGCTGCATGGAGGCGTTCTCGGCATGGCTTGGGCATTTTGGCCTTACACTGTCTTCATTCAAGGATCATATCGTGATCGGCCACATCCGGTCGATCAAAAATATGATGGCAGAGTCAAATCTGCTTTCCATTATGGCGGAAAGCTGGATCAGGGAGGAGCTGTGCTCAGGCAAATACAAGGTTATAGCCGTTGATGGACCGAGGCTTACCATCTCCTATTATATCGCTTACCTGTCAAAGAGGGAAAAATCCAGAAATTTTGACATGTTTTACAACTTTTTGAAATCATATAGAGAATATGATCAGTCACAGCATAGCGTGCCTTTACATAATTGAAAAACATTCATAAACTTGGCCGTCTTTATCGGAAAGGCAGGTGTTTCAGCTTGTTTTAAAAAGTTCCTTTTATTCGGCTAATGCTGCCGTTTTTTTTAATGCCCCTGGGCATTGCAATAATTGCAATTTTTTTGATACGAGGGGCGACTGAGGCGGCGGAGACACATACCATAGAGCTGCTTTATTTTTTCACTGAAGAGTGCGACCACTGCCGCCACGTGGATGAATTTGTGCTTGGGCCATTACAGGATGTATACCCTGTCCGTGTAGAAAGGATAAACATAGACGAGGATCATGGATACAAGCACCTTCTGCGGGAAGAGGAAGCAGCCGGAGACAGAGGAAGGACTCCCTTATAATTCTGAACAGCCTGCCACAGCAGTTCAAGAAGCAGCAAAGACATACCCTGTGTATCTCGCATACTTCACCCAGGCAGGTTGCAAGGAGTGCGAGAGGGCTTACCGTGACATCAAATATATCCGGTCACGCTATCCCCTGATCGAAATCATGGAATTCGACATCGCTGACAAGGAGAGTAAAACCCTCCAAAGGGCGAGGAATCAAACCCACATAGATTAAAGGCTCATCTAATGAAAAAAGGAGGAAAACAAGGTCATGGGAAAGAGAAACGTCTTTTTATCGCTTAGTCTTATCATCATGCTCATAATCGCCGGATGCGGGAGCAAAACCAACGGGGAAACCGCTTCGCCTGGCCAAAAGAAACAGGAGACGGCAACTGTTATCCCCAAAGGGCCTTCTGAAAAGGCTCAAAAAGAGAAAACCGGATACAAGGCCACTTTTATCGAACTGGGCTCGGTCAACTGTATACCATGCAAAAAGATGCAACCGGTCATGAGGGAGATCGAAGAGAAATACCCTGATGTCAACGTGATTTTTTACGATGTATGGAGACCAGAAGGCAGGCCATTTGCACAAACCTACAGAATCAGGGTCATCCCGACGCAGGTTTTCCTTGACGAAAATGGGAAGGAATATTTCCGTCACGAAGGATTCTTCCCCAGGGAGGAGGTCGAGAAGGTCCTGGCCAAGGCAGGCGTGGAGATCAAAGGGGGAATAAGCCAATGATGAGGCTGTTCGAATCCTTGACAATGGCCATTGAGGGCGCCCCCGCCGTTGCCATGAGCGCCGCCCTTTTTTGGGGCATCCTGAGTGTACTTCTCAGCCCATGCCATCTTGCAAGCATCCCCCTGATAGTCGGCTTTATCGATGAACAGGGCAACATCAGCACAAAAAGGGCATTTTGGCTTTCTACCCTTTTTGCCCTCGGCATACTGGCCACCATTGCCCTGATCGGGGTCATCACAGGACTGATGGGACGTCTGATGGGTGACCTGGGCAACTGGGGGAATTATCTCGTGTCCGGCATATTTATTCTGTTTGGCCTTCACCTCATGGGGATTATTCCTCTGCCATTTGCCAACAACTCTGTGAAGGTGAAATACAAGAAAAAGGGTCTTGTGGCTGCGCTGATACTTGGCCTCGTCTTCGGCCTCGCCCTAGGCCCTTGCACCTTTGCCTTTATGGCTCCCATGATCGGGGTGGCATTCAAGGCCGCATCCGCCGATTTTCTTTATGGCGCTACCCTGCTCTTTATGTATGGCATAGGCCATTGCGCGGTCATAGTGGTGGCCGGCACATCCATGGAGATGGTGACCCATTACCTGCATTGGAACCAGTCCTCCCATGGGGCGGTGATCGTCAAGAAGATATGCGGTATTCTGGTCATATTGGGCGGCGTGTACCTGTTGTGGAGGACGTTTTGATGAAAATTAAAGTTTACGGCTCTTGACCGACGTCTCTATCATTATTTTGTACTTTTCTATTTTGGACAGCATGGTCGGCCTGGAAAGACCGAGGATCTTGGCGGCCTGAGTGCGGTTGCCTCCGGTTATTGAGAGGGCTTCGCCAATAATAATGCCGGCGAACTGCTCCATAAAACAGTCAAACATATTTTCGCATGGGCACGAAATAAGTGTTTCACGAATCCATTGCCGGATCGCTTCGTTCACAGATTGATCGGACATATTTTTTTTGATATTCCCGTCATGGATTGTCTGGAAGATTTCTTGAGGGGTAATAGGGCTTCCGTGATTAAATATCAGCGTCTTTTGAATGGCGTTGCCCAGCTCACGAATATTTCCCGGCCAATGATAACTCTTAAGCATATTTTCAGATTCTCTGGTTATTCCGGGATTTTTAATGTTCATCTCCTTTGAAAACCTGGCGAGAAAGTATTCTGCAAGCAAGGGAACATCGCTCAGGCGATCACGAAGGGGTGGAAGACAGAGGGTGACGACCTTGAGCCTGTAGTAAAGGTCTTCCCGAAAATTTCCTTTTGCGAGCGCCAATTCAAGGTCCCTGTTTGTGGCTGCGATAATGCGTACATCAACAGGGATTGGCTTTCTGCCTCCAATACGTTCAATACTTTTTTCCTGAAGCAGACGCAAGATTTTGGATTGGATGCTAATGGGCATGTCTCCAATTTCGTCAAAAAACACAGTGCCCCCATTTGCTTGCTCAATCTTTCCAACGTGACGGGTAAAAGCGCCTGTAAACGCTCCTTTTTCGTATCCAAAAAGCTCGCTTTCAAGAAGTGTCTCAGGAATTGCCACACAATTGATTGCGAGAAAGGATTTATTTGAGCGCAGACTGTGATGGTAGATAGCGCGGGCCATCAATTCCTTTCCCGTTCCAGATTCCCCAAGTATCAGTACTGTGGCGTCGGTGGGAGCTGCCCTCCCAATCGCTTTATACAACTCCTGCATGGAACTGTGTTTTCCAATGATTGCATCAGAAACCGCAGTCTCAGGATGCCCATCGATTTCGACCCTGGATCTCATGAATCTGCTTGCGTCCATGGCCTGCTTAACAAGGTCCATTATAGCAGGGATATCGAAAGGTTTGATCACATAGTCAAAAGCCCCCAGCGAGGTAGCCTCAATAGCGGTCTCAGTAGTGCCAAAGGCTGTAAACACAATGACCGGCGTTTTAGGCTCGATTTCTCGTATTGTTCGGAAAGCCTCCAATCCATTAATCCCAGGCAAACATACATCCAAGAAGACCAGATCAGGGCTATGCTCTCTCAGCAAAGCAATACCTGCCTCGCCGGTGGATGCAGTATACACGGCATGGCCATCTTCTTTTAAAATCTTTTTAAAACCCTGTCTTAAATGATAATCATCGTCAACAATAAGAATTTTGCCCATTTTTTTCCCTTTTTAACGGGAGGTTAATAGTGAATGTCGCTCCTTCTCCTTCCCTTGATTGTAATTCCAAAAGTCCCCCGTGTTCGCTTACAATCCTGGCTGCAATCGCCAACCCAAGACCCGTGCCCTCTGGCTTGCAGGTGAAAAAAGGCTGGAATATTTTTTGCCTTATTGACTCAGGGATTCCAGGGCCTTCATCGGTTACACGAATAACCGCTACATTTCCCAATTCTCCGGAACTCTCTTCTTCCTCGCTTATTATAATTGAGCCGCCATCTTGCATTGCCTCGCAAGCGTTTATAATTAAATTGACAAGAACTTCTTCCATCTGATCAGGGTCTGCCAGTGTCTCTGTGAGTCGTTTTTGACGTTCTAGCTTAACCTTCACATTATATGATTCCAGACGGTGATGGATAAGCTTTATTGAATTGTCCACAACATCCGAAGGGCTTATTAATTGCATTTTTAACTTAGGCGGCCTCGAGAACTCGATGAAACTTTGAATGATGTTGCTAATATGGCGCATCTCCTCGGAAATTACATCAAAATCCGCTTTTTGGTTTGGAGAAAGCGTTAAACTACGTTCCAGGGAGAAAAGTCTCATCTTTACAGAAGTCATTGGATTTCGGATGCTGTGAGCCATCCCTGCCGCCAGTTTTCCCACAAGAGAAAATTTCTCCATATCCTTTATCAGATCATGAACCTGATGGCTAAGTGTGACAATCTCATCCGAGGGTTTTTTACGATCATCAGACCTGTCTATCTCTAATGCCAGCCTTCGTACCGGACCTAAGACCTGGGTCATCAAAACAAATGCAAGGATACAGCTCAAAAAAACTCCAAGGGCCATGGCTGTTTCCGCTATAATCCTCATACGCTCGGCCTGGGCAATGCTCATAATATGTGTCGAGTTTATTTTTTCAAAATGGATATTCGTATAATCTTCACACAGGTGGAGGCATTTAAAGAAAAGCTCCCGGACCTCCATGTTAAGCTCATCCGCCGCTTTCTTTTCTCCGGCTTCGTGTAAAGCGATCACCTGATATTTGCCATTTATGTATCTTCTATATTCTGATTCTATTTGGTCAAAGGCCTCCTTGTCAGATTCCGTGCATTTGAATTTCTTCAGCTTATTGAGATATTTCTCAAAACTATTGTGATATTTTTCTAATTGATTAAGCCACTCAGGATTGCCATCTATAAGATAGTAACTGACATATCCCTTCTGGTTTGCTAAACTGGTTTCCATAGCGTAAACTGCCCTGTGTACGGCTATATCCTTATCAATAAGACATTTGAAAAGGGATTCCAGCCGGTAGGTATACCATACCATCACAGAACTGTTTACAATTATTATCAACAGCAGGAGAGACAGGATCAGGATTATTCTATTGCGCAGGTTGATTCTTTTCCACATTGTTATGTTGCCCCGGAATGCTTGATTTTTTTAAAATGACCACCACGGCACTACCTCAACCGGCAGCGTTCGTGTGCATCTTCCGCCCCTCAGGTCATAAAAAAAGAGCTCCAGTGTATACCTGCCGGGGAAATTGGTCTGAAACGTCCAAATAAATCCTCCGTCACAGGTGCGGCCGATTGCGCCGATATTGCTGGATGCATATATAGTATCCCCGTCAGGGTCTATTATATTAAGGTCTTTCGGCGAAAGGATGAATTCTTCTCCAGCCTTTATAACCACAGGTTTTGATGTATTGATATAGATTATCGGGCAATGGTTGAACCATGTGCCTTGATTCACAAAATAAATCTTGACGCTGCCGAATGCCGAGGCGCCCCTGTCGTCAAAGCATATGACAATGGGCTCAAATATGCCCTCGAAAAGGGGATTGAAGGTGATGAGGCCGCTTTGGGGGTCTATCATGTCCTCTATCCACGGACCATATTGATATGAAGGGAGTCCATTCATTATCATTGTGTAAGTCAGATTGTCCTGATCCTCTCTTATTTTGTTGCCTGGCAGCATTGGAAGATGGGTGGTCGAAGGGTTTCTTCCGTAGAACTGGGCGAGTGAGAAGACAAAACAGTCGGGGTCTGTAAATTTTATTGCATAATTGCTTTCCTCCCCCACAAAAAAAGCCTTTCTGGTTATATTCAACTGCGCGACAGGGGGGTAATTTTCAACCGGGTAGTTTACCACGGAGAGAGGGAATGCGCGGATGTCCGACCTGATGCCGTTGGTGACCTCGATGGTGAGTATAAGGTCCTCAAAGTATTGGGCCTCTATATCAATGTAAGAGATATTGGGCCACAGCGCAAGTCCGCAGTTCCACAGCGCAGACTCAAGAACGAATGACTCATTCGGCCCATAGTGGGGCCTGCCGTATGTCTCGATCACAGATATGCATGAGGAATGGGTAAATATATAGGTTGGCATGCCGTCATACGGATTGATCGGAAGAGGTTGGATCAAATATGATTGAATCGCATTATGGCCGTATCCGCCCACGGTGACATTCCACTCAAGCATTCCTTCTGCCTTCAATTCAGCCGCCATTGCGCCATTAATTCTGAAGTTTTGATCCGAAAATACCGGCAGGGTACAGTCTATAAAGAATCCCTTCCCTAGATATTTTTCAGCGACGGGGTCAGGTTTCCCGAAGTTAGGGTCTTCCGGAATCCAGATGTGTGTGTATTCAGGATCATAGAGTGGATGGCTGGGATTAATGACATGGTAATTGGGGTCAAGCCGTAAAAGATCCGCAATCCATATATCGCGAATCTTGTCAGTGTCAGTTATAAAATTGGAGGGTTCGAGAAGGAGGTCAGTAACCTGGGGAAGCCTTCCGTCCGAATCATAGTCCGCCATGAATAGATACCTATATGGCTCGAATATCTGGGCATACATGGGCCCAGTTTCCATGAGATTGGGGAATCCCAGCCTTTCGAGGTCCTGCACCCGGAATATAATGTCGTCGATCCGGAACATCTGGCCGTAAACCCCGATCTTTTCTGCACGGACAATCTTCCAGTCAGATTCGGCAATCTCACCGAATTCGCCATCGTATCTGATCATGGCTTCCTCTATAAGATTATAAATATCTATCCATGCCACGTGCCAAAAGCCGTCCAGGAAATCGCGGCCTATATTCACCTGTATGCTCATGCTGCCGGAGGGTATATCGGCGTCTACAATGCGGGATTCAATGTTCCCTATGTGATATTCCGAACATTCCTCATGTGTATGCGGGCAGCTGCAACAAGGTTCTAAAGGCAATATCCTTACCAGCACCCTGTATCCTCTGCGTGTGGTGCCGGTAATATTAAATTCAAATATATCAAATAACTCAATGCCAATGGGCGCCCTGAATTTAAAGCTCAATACAGGAGTCTTCGAAAGGTCGATCCCCTGGTTCAGGCAGTTAGATCCCGGTTGCATGGGGGTATAAAGGTCATAGGTAATCCCGTGCTTTTCATACGGGGTGTTGATGAGAAAGATGGAGGGGGGGCGATAAACATCGAGCACCCTGCTCCCCCCCTGAAAATCGATGACCGTCTGAAACACAGACACATACCCTGTCCCGAATCCATATACAGGATAGTAAGTCTCTACCTGTCTCCATCCGTGGTTGCATGGACTGTCCCAATATTCGAAATTGTCCACAAGGAGGTCTCCATCACCATTTGCAGGATCGCTCCAGGCCGCTACTGCAAGAGACTGGTATTGAAAGGCAGGGTATTGCATAATGCCTCCAAGGGTGATTCCCCCTGAAAGGCATATGAACATAAGGATGTACATTGCAGGTAAAAGAAGCCTTGATATCGGTTTCATGACAAATTAGCACCTATTCTCCTAACCGTTTAAATACTCTAACCAGCATAATGTGACCTTAATAAAAGCAAATCCCTTGCCAAATTCCCATTGATTGCAAAAGAAGCTATTCTTGAGGACCCATCTTTTCATGGATATCCTCCGTAAAAAAAGAGGACGTAAAAGTCCTCAAAAATAAACATTAATTCAGCCTTATAATATTACCCTAATAAATAAGCGGATAAGATGTGATATATGAGACAGAGTAGGGATTCAGTGCATAATACGTAAGGAGTTGCTGGATATCACCATAATTATAATATGGATAAGTAACCGCCAGCCCTGCATATGTGCTCACACTATCAAGACCAAATGGACCAAACGCGCCGGGAAGGGTGCTGCCTAATGGAGATGCTGTAAAATAGAGGTTCATGTAATCAATATATAACGGCCAGGAGGTTGACATATAGATTTGCGGATCAACGAGGCCCGGATAGCCGGAATATATTCCGGGCACGGCATAAGATATAGCGGCAAGAGATGTTGCCGGAACTTGCGCACCTGCCGGCCAGACAAATGAATCGAAGGCGGTTATTGTATCTCCAACATAGGGATAAATAGGGGGCAGGCTCCCAAGGGCTATGGGCGCATAACTAATCCCTATAGGCAATGTGTTAAATGCAGCAATAGGAGGCACGCCATATGCAGAAGGCCAAATAACCTGGGCATTGCAAACCCCTGTAAGAAATAAAGCCAAGGCAGAAATAATAACACAAAGAATTGCTGTGCTGCGATATCCCTTATTCATCGAAATTTCCTCCTTTTTAAATTTATTAAGGGTTTTATCTCATAAATTGATACAATTCGATATAATATTGTTATACCATATTATACCACTAACAAGCATAACAAAGAAAACGGACGGCGTTCCCTTCCAAGTTTTTTATATGGCTGCCCGATTGTCATGTCAACAATACTCTGCCATTCCGGGGAGACGAAGGCGATGAGAGATATTAAGATTCCTCGTTTCGCCTGAAAAGAGATTTCGTAATAGTTCACCACGGATTTTCACTGAATTGCACTGAGAAATCATTTTCCGTGATATTCCGTGTGCTTCCGTGGTAAAATCCTGTGTTAACGTAATTTATTCGGCTCACTGTGAACGGTTACGAGATTTCTTAATTGACACAGGGAGCCGGATCAGGCTCGCCGAGGATAATCCTGACATCCACTGCTGATGCCCCTTTTCCCTCCGCATGGACAAACAGCGGATTGATATCCATCTCCTTGATTTCAGTATGTTTCAAAACCATATCAGAGAGGCTGACCAGAAGCCGCTGCAGGGTCTCCATATCAGTCTTCGGCCTCCCGCGGAATCCTTCGAGAATCGGCAGCCCCTTGATTCCCTTAATCATCTGGTTGGCGTTGTTCCGGTCGATGGGCGCTATGCGAAAGACAACGTCCTTAAAAAGCTCAACAAAGATGCCGCCTAGGCCGAACATAAGAAGGGGGCCAAAGACAGGGTAGCGCTTCATCCCCATGATGACCTCTTCGCCATGCTCAGCCATTTTCTGGACAAGAATCCCGTCTATAACGGTCTTGGGATTATAAACCTTCGCATTTTTAATGATGATACTGAATGCATCCCGCACGTCTTCCTGTGTGTCGAGTCCGGTCTTGACACCCCTGGCCTCGGTTTTATGAATGATCTGAGGAGAAATAACCTTGAGAGCCACCGGAAAACCGATCCCCTCGGCAATGGCAGCCGCCTCATCCTGTGTTTTGGCAAGAGAAGCTGGCAGGACATGAAAGCCATAACATCTAAGCAGTTCCTCAGCGTCCCTTGCGTTTAGGCAAGTCAGCCCCTGTTTCATGGCTGCCTGAATAATATCCGAGGCCCGGCTACTGTCGTGGGTGAGTGTGAACTGCGCTATGTGTTGCCTGTCCAGCCATCTGGTGTGCCTGTAAAGCGCGCCAAGTGCCTGTGCGGCATTTTCCGGGAAACGGTACACAGGTATCTGGTGATCCTGAAGGATTTTAACCCCGGCTGATACATCGATGATCCCCATGAAGCTGCACACTATGGGTTTGGGCGTCCTTTTTGAGATCCTCACTATGGTCTCTGCCGTGCCCATGACATTAGTCATGGACTGCGGTGTGAGGATAACCAGAACGCCATCTACGTCTTCATCCTTGATGACGGCCTTCAGAGCGCTTTCATACCGTTCATGGGATGCGTCGCCGATGATATCCACGGGATTATGGAGATTTGCTGTTGAGGGCAGGCGGCTGGCAAGTTCCTCAATCGTTTCCTCTTTGAACCGGGCCAATCGAAGTCCGGCTGTTTCCGTCACATCCGTCGCCACGATGCCAGGCCCGCCGGCATTGGTCACAATGGCAATCCTGTTGCTTTGAGGCACCTTTTTGTGTGCAAAGGCAATCGCCAGATCAAACAGCTCGTTCACGGTATTCACCCGGATAATGCCAGATTCTTCAAAAATGGCCCTGTAAATGGCCTCGGTACCGGCAACAGCGCCGGTATGGGATGCAGCCGCAGATGCTCCAGCCGTGGTTATGCCCGATTTGATGACAAGTATGGGAGTTGGCTTTTCACCTGATGTTATTTTTATTACCTCGTCGATAAATCCCTGTCCGCATCTGCGCAGCTCTTCCATGTATACCATAATCACGTCGGTCTGTGGGTCTTCGTGATAATACTTTAATAGGTCCAGTTCATCCACATCCGCCTTGTTTCCTATGGAAATAAACTTGGAAAAGCCGAACCCCCTGTCCGCTGCAAAATCCAGGACAGCAGTGCACAGCGCACCGCTTTGGGATATGAAGGATATGTTCCCCGATGCGGGCATCCGTGTGGAAAAACTGGCGTTGAGCATTACATCAGGGTGGGGATTGATGACGCCAAGGCAATTGGGACCTACAAGAGGTACGCCCGCATCCCTGCACATAGAGACAATTAGCCTCTCTATCTCCAGCCCCTCATTGCCTACCTCCCTGAATCCGGCAGAGATGATCACGATCCCTTTGACATTCCTTTTAATGCAGTCTTCAGCTGCATTGAGCGCAATCAAAGGAGGAAGGACGATCATCCCCAAATCAACATCATCCGGGACATCAAGGAGTGTCGGATATGCCTTGATACATAGTATCGATCTGACATTCGGATTTACCGGATATAGAACGCCCCTATATCCGCCAAGAAGTATATTCCTGAAGATATCGTGTCCAACCTTTCCGGGTGTGCCGGATGCGCCTAAAACAGCAACGGATTTCGGCGAGAATATCGGATCGAGTTTATGCATACATTTATCTTTTATCTTTGATTGGGCTTTCATGGCCAAACATTGACTTGGGAACCTTTATATCCTCTGCCATTATAAATTCAGCGGCCTCCAAAAGCAATCCGGACTTTCAAAACGGCCGCTCATTACAAAGACCAAAAATGCAAAAGATTATACATCCTGTTTTGTTTTCACCTTTTTTGAGTCCGTCTCCTCTTTTATGGTTCGCAAAAGCTCATACGCGCTGTAGGGCTTTTTGATAAACCGGAAATGTCTCTCATGTATGAGGGGCCACTGGGACTTCACGTTGGCGTAGCCGCTGCATAGAATAACCGGAAGATCGGGGTCCCTGGCCAGGATCTGATCCGCAAATTGAACCCCGTTTATGTCCGGCAACACGACATCGCTCAAAACAAGCTCAAAATCCCCATGTTCCCTTTCATAAATGGAGAATGCCTCCAGGGCGCTTGATGCCTCGAATACTGCGTATCCGTTCGCCTCAAGCGCCTTTTTGGTAAAACGGCGCACCCCTTCATCATCCTCCACCACGAGCACCCTTTCCCCTGAGCCCTGAAATGCCTCAAGGGAGGGCGTTTTTTTCTGTCCGGTGGCGGGCATCTGTGATATTGCCGGCAGATAGATCTCGAATGTGGAGCCATACCCCGGTTTGCTGTATACGTTGATCCATCCCTCGTGTTGCTTGACGATCCCGTAGACCGTTGACAGTCCAAGGCCTGTGCCCTCACCCTGCATCTTTGTGGTAAAAAAGGGCTCGAAGATATGATCGAGAAGGGCCTTGTCCATCCCTGTTCCGGTGTCTTCAACAGAAAGGCGGACGGACCTGCCGGGTCGCGCGTCAGGAATAGCCTTGCACTGATCCCTGTCCAGCATCACATTTTCAACCCGGATCGTCAGATCACCGCCATTCGGCATCGCGTCGCGGGCATTGACAACGAGATTCATGATCGCCTGATCCATTTGCCCGGGGTCCGCCTTCACACGGAAAAGATCGGGATCGAGTCTAACAGTAAGCCTGATGTCTTCCCCGATGATCCTACGGATCAGTTTTCCCGTTTCAGCCAGCAAGGCAGTGAAATCCAGCACCTTGGGCTGGATCATCTGCTTCCGGCTGAAGGTCAGTATCCGGCTAACCAGAGAAGCGGCACGTTCCCCGGCCCTGTGAATCTCTTCGATATCGCAAAGAAGGGAATGATCCTTCACCTTATCCAGCAGCAGATCGGTGTTGCCCATGATAATGGTTAGTATGTTGTTGAAGTCGTGGGCTATGCCGCCGGCCAGCCTTCCGATCGCCTCCATCTTCTGGGCGTGCATAAATTTCTCCTCACTTTTTTGCAGGGCATCCTCGGTCTCCTTCTGATCTGTGATGTCATACAGGATCCCCTGAATGGTTCGGGGATTGCCTGAATGGTCGCAGGCATTCTGGATATATTCCCTGACCCACCGGATTTGGCCGTCCTTGCGGACTATTCGGTATTCCTGTTCATAGGGAATGCATGGGAAATCAGGAGGTTTGCAGACGTTTCTGGAATTTTTATACACTCTGCGAATATCGTCCCTGTGAATGATCTGGACCAATCTGGGGGCGCCGGCATTAAACTCATCCTCCGTATATCCGGTGATTTGCTCAATGGCCCCGTGAAAGAAGATGGGGGAATAATCCATATCGCACTGATATGCTATGCCTCCGATGCCCTTCACAAATGAGCGGTACCTCTCTTCGCTGCTTCTGAGCCTTTCCTCCCATAATCGACGTTCCGTGATGTCCTTTATGTCTTCCACGATGCCGATGATTTCACCCTCCGTCCCCCGAAGGGGCGTTGCCGTAAGTGTGCAGAATATCCTGGAGCCTTCGCTATGCTTTGCCTCCGTCTCACATTCCACGATATCCTCTCCTTCCAGGATTCGGCGCAGGACGCACCTCGGTGTATGGCAATCGGGGGGACAAGAAAAGGCATCGAAACACTTTTTGCCTGTGGCTTCTTTCTCATTAAGTCCCGACAACTTCAGAAATGCGTCGTTGAAACGGATCATGTTGAAGTCCCTGTCAATGACGCGCAGGCCGTTCCTTGTGGTGCGGAATATCTGGCCGATTTCATGAAATGCCTGGTCAGTTTCCTCTTCCGCCTTAACGAGCCCTGTCCGCAGATTAATGATAATCAAGGCCACTAAAATAAACATCACCGGCTGCGCCACATCGTAAACCGATGCAAAAGCGCAGTCATAAAAGAGGTGGCAAAAAAGCACGTTCAGCGCCAGGAAGACGGCCACCCAAATGCCCTTCCATCGCCACCAGATGCAGGCGAAGATAATGGGGATGTAGAAAAAGTGCATGAAAATGGGGGATACGTGGAGAATCCTGTGGAAGACGATGGATGCCGTCGCAAAGGCCATGAGGATCGCCATGAACAAAATCTTGCCTTTTACTCCAAAACCGATGCGTTTCATTTTTCCCTCCTCGATTGTATTTCAATTAAACGCTTATGGCCAAACATGAATTGGCCGTTCCCGCGAATGAAAATGTATTTTCATGGTAAACGCCCATGCCACTTGTCATGGCGCCACGAATCATGAAAATAGAATCTATTTTCGAGACAAACGCTCATGCCGCTTCGCTGCGCCACGAATCATGAAAATAAACAACGAGGTTTATTTTCAAGACAAAAAACAAGTTAGTCATCTCAAAGGAGGCGGCCTTTTTCATCCAAAAAATTTATGCTTTATTTTTATATGGGAGGGGACAAACATATAAAAATCATGACACAGGCCACCTCGTGAGATTGTTAAAAAGGATTTTTAGATTTAAATAATATAATTAATTCCTTCTATTGGTAATTTTACCAATTTTTCAATAAATGTCAAGTATATCAGAATTCCTAATAAGAGCATCTGACTGAAATCGATTGATTGTAAACAAAATAGAACATTATTGCTTATTTCGGTTCTCTATATATACTGGTTTCCGGTTTTCGCCGGAATGACAAATGAGAAATTACACCATTTTGGTTACACTCAAATCGTTTTTATCTTTTTCACTTAGGTTCAAGCATCCCTTGATTCGCATTCAAACCATAGTTCATTTTACGCCGGGTGTTTATTTGATAATTTGGTATTATAAGCAAATTAATAAACCCTGACAAGTAATATGTTGGAGAAAATATGCAAAAGGAATTGATTTGAGTTTAAAAAAATAGAATCGATTTCTTATAAATATTTTATTTTTTATCCTCAATAATGACAGACTTTCAGAGAATAACAGGTTGACAAATTTTGGTTATTTGGTTATACTTTCAAATAGAGGAAGGTATTTTTGCAACGGTAAAATTGATTCAAAAGATATAAATGGCGGTCAATACCGTTTAGTTATTATTCCACCCTCCTAAACATCCCTCAATAACTGCCTCTTGATTTTTTAAAAAGAGGTTTAAAGGCATTTTTTGGCATGGTAATGGCCGCCATATCGATACTTAAAAGATCTCAAAAAATTATTAATAATACCCTTGCCCTGTCGGTTGGAACAAGGTATTAAAGTTACAAAACAAATAATTAACAAATTTCATATAAAGGAGAAGATAATGATAGAGATAAAATTAAAAACTAAAAAAGAAAAGGTCAAAATATTTATAATGATTGGGCTTTTATCTTTTGCTCTTTTTTTAAACTATTATTTTCATTTTTTGCTCCATAGTTCTACGGTTTTTACCCATTTCTTTTACATACCTATTATCTTCGCATGTATTTGGTGGAGGTGGAAAGGCTTGCTTGTGGCGCTCTTTTTATCCTTGAATATGATTTTCTATCAAGTTTTTTATGCACACAGTTTCGGAAGCAAATATGATGATTTGTTGACGCATATGATGTTTATATTTGTAGCCTTTTTAATCGTTGGGCTAAGAAGACAAACCGACAAGGCGGAAGAAGAGACAAAGACCTGGCACGAAAATTTTAGCCAGATTTTCAATACCACAGGCAACGGTTTGGTGGTGATAGACAGGGACTTTAACATAATGCAATTCAACGATATGTTTTCGAATTTAACGGGTCTGAAAAAAGAAGAAATAGCAGGCAAGAAGTGTTTTGATGTGTTTCATTGCGCTCACTGCCATACCCCTAATTGTTCTATGAACATCATTCTTAAAGGCAAAGATCGCGTCGAATGTGAAACAGAAAAGGAGCGCAAAGATGGCTCAAAGATATTTTGTATTCTAACGGCAACGCCATTTCGTGGACAAGGCGGGGAAATTGTGGGAATCGTTGAAGACTTCAAAGATATTACATATCGCAAATCTGCAGAGGCTGCCCTCATAAAAAGCGAGGAGAGATACAGGTCATTTGTAAAAGGCATAAGGGGAATAGCATATCAGACTGATATCAATTATTCGCCTATCTTTTTTCATGGTGCTATAGAGCAGATCACCGGTTATACAGAAGAGGAATTGATCGCAGGAAAACCGAAATGGAACCAGATTATCTACAGGGACGATCTGCCGGCAATTTACAAGTCATTGGAAAAAATCATTAAATCCCCATGTTATTCTTGTGAGCCGTACGAAAGGGAATACCGCATATTGCGGAAGGATGGACAAATCAGATGGGTCAGGGAGACCGTTCAAAATGCATGTGATAAATCAGGCAAACCCATTTTGATTCAAGGCATCCTGTATGACATAACAGAGCGAAAGCAATCAGAAGAGTCATTGCAAAAATGCGAGGCAAGATTTCTTCACGCACAAAAGATGGAGGCTGTTGGAAGGCTTGCGGGCGGTATAGCCCATGACTTCAACAACATCCTTACGATAATTAATGGAACAAGCGATCTTTTGCTGGATGAGATCAAAGAGGATAATCCATTGTATTTTGACATAGAACAGATACATAAGGCATCGGAACGCGCCACTTCATTGACAAACCATCTTCTGGCTTTCAGCCGCAAACAGATACTTCAGCCTAAGATTTTGGATCTTAATTTTGTGGTGACCGAAATGGAGAAAATGCTTAAGCGTCTTTTAGGCAGCGATATAGAGCTCCTTACATTTCTTGATAACGGACTCTGGCGTGTGAAGGCAGATCAAGGACAAATTGAGCAGATAATCATGAATCTTGCTGTCAACGCTCGTGACGCTATGCCGCATGGAGGGACGCTTACTATAAGGACAGAAAATGTGACGCTGGATAAAGACCACTGTACGGTCATGCAGGAGGCGCGCCCGGGCAGATTCGTTCATTTATCAGTTGAAGATACGGGTATAGGCATGGACAAGGATACGCTCAATAAAATCTTTGAACCTTTTTTTACCACGAAGGAACAAGGGGAAGGGACAGGTCTGGGGCTTTCTACGATCTATGGAATTGTGAAGCAGCATGAAGGTTGGGTAAGCGTTTATAGTGAAAAGGGATATGGCTCAACCTTTGGAATTTATCTGCCTGCTTTATTGGTAAAGAAGCAGGTTGCATTTAAAGAGGCTGTTTCGAGGCAAGACTTTAAGGGTTCAGGAGAAAGGATTCTTGTGATTGAGGATGATGAAGGAGTACGCAGTTTTGCAAAAAGGGCCCTTGAAAAAAATGGCTATAAGGTATTTGAGTCGTCAAATGCACTGGATGCCTTAAGCCTTTTTGACAGGGAATATGGAGATTTTTCTCTTGTTTTATGCGACGTGGTATTGCCTGACCTAAATGGCGTTGAATTAGTTGATCGGCTCATGGCGAAACAACCGAGACTACCTGTTCTTATGTGCAGCGGTTATTATACAAATCAGAAATCTCAATGGTCTGTTATCAGTGAAAGGAATCTTCATTTTATCAAGAAACCTTATAATACATACGAATTGCTGAAGGCAATTAAGGAGGCCATAGATTCCAGCAATAATAGAAAATAATGAAAGTCGCCTCACGAGACCTGTCTCTGTCTCGAAAATAAACAACGAGGTTTATTTTCGAGACAAAAGATTATTGCCATTTTACACCATTTGAAACATTATGCAATATATTTTTAAGACAAAATTTAAATCCATCTTCATCAACAGAAACCGGAATAGGCGGTTCTTAGATGGTAATTGTCAGTTCTGATGCGGTTTAAGGCGGATAATAGGGCAGACTATTTTCAAAAGATATTGATTATTCTGGGATTTAAGGCGGGCATGAAAGATGCAAAATTATTTGCATAGTTGACCAAATAAAGAAATTAAAAAGTTTATCGAAGCCTTTTCCTTCTTTCTAAATATCAATAGTTCACCATTTTTATTTAAGGGGGGAAGAAAAATGTTTAATATCGCCATAAGTATCATATTTTTAATATCTTTAAGTATTTTTTGTGTGCTGATTTCCAATATAAGATACGTAATCTTTCCGAAGCGGTCTAAAAAGATGATTTGTAATATCAAATATTCGGATCACAAAACAGAAGACGGAAGGGTAGATGATAAGGCCATAAAGGATTGTAAAATACCTCATTCATACAGCGACGGACGGTCATCCGGATCTAAATCCTGGATCTCCGGTGAGATTGGTCATGCATAAACAGGAGGATATGTATTATGACTGAAAAAGAAGTGATTGCGCAAATGCTGCTGGTTGAACAGCAGGCGTGTAAAATAATAGAAGATGCCAAAAATGAAGCCAATAAAGATCTGGTAGATGCAAGAAATGAATATAAGAAACTGATTGCTGACACCAAAAATGAACTAAATGAGGATGCTAATACATTGACGGAGCGAATGCAGGCAGAGGCTGAAAGAGATATTTTGGATATAAGGGATAAAAAACAGGGTGTTATTGATATAATTGACAGACAATATAAGAAAAAAAAGGATTTGGCTTTTAAAAAGGTCAGGAAAGTTTTATTTGAAGATTATTTGAGTGGACTATAATAATTAAATATTTATAAGAAGGTTAGTGGGGTGAAAGCCATGTTAAAAGCTGCGAACATGAAGAAGATAGATATGCAGGTTCCCAAGGAATATATCTCTGAAACAACCATGAGAATTGCCGCATTACAGATACTTCACCTGTTGAATGTGCGCAAGATGCCATTAGGTCATATTGATCTGGAATCCGATCAGGAAAATGTATTGATAAACAAGTATAAACAATTTGAAAAACGGCTGGTTGATCTATATAAATCGTTAGATTTGGAATGTGATGCAGTATCTTGTTCTATTCTGAAGGATTTAGACCCCTACAAAGACATCTTGGAGATCGATAAAGAGCTTCAAAAAATAGAATCAAACACGAATGATATCTTGGGAAAGATTAAGTCTGAGAAAGAGTCGAAGGATGAAAAGCAGGAATTGTTAAGGCTTATGGAAATGATCTTTAATCTGGAGATTGATATTAGCCAGTTTCATGAATGTAAATTTTTATCCCTTTCTGTTGGATTGATGCCTTCGGAGAATATTGAAAGATTGGAATTCAGTTTGTCCAATGTTTATCACATATTGATCCCATCAACCGTTTTGGGTAAAAGGCGCCTTTGTTTTGTCCTTGCGTCAAAGAAGGATGATGAAAAGATTGATAAGGCATTAAAAAGCGCCTACTTTAAAAAACTGGAACTCTCCATTATTAAAGAGGGTTTGGATGAATCAAGGATACAGGAACTGCGCGGTCAGATACAGGACATTAAGATAGATATCAATATAGGAGAGGATTATTTAAAGAAGTTGAAGAAACGTATTGAAAATAGCCTCTTCGAGATAAACCAGAAGATATATATGTCTTTAAAGATACTGTATGCGGCAAGGTCTTTTGACAGGGTCGGGGATAATTATCTTATCTCTGGGTGGGTCCCTCAGGATATCATCCCTGAATTGGAGAAGGAGGTAAAGAATGCCTGTCCAAAGGTAATATTTTCTTCTCCTGATCTGGATCAAAAGGACAACAAGAAAAATTTTCTTAAGATTCCGACCTGTCTTAAGAATCCATCCTTTCTCAAGCCATTTGAAAGATTGGTTTTTGGATATGACGTACCAAGTTATAACGAAGTTGAGCCGACCCTGTTTTTTGCCTTAAGCTTTTTGTTGATGTTCGGCGTTATGTTTGGAGACGTCGGTCATGGCCTGACATTGTTCATCCTGGGTCTTTTCATTTCAAGAAGGATAAAAAAGGCATCAATGGTTCAGATAGGGCTTATTGCTATGGAGTGCGGTGTTGTGTCCACTATATTTGGTTTTATGTACGGGTCGATCTTTGGTTTTGAACATATTTTGCCTGCACTGTGGTTTCATCCCATGGAAGATATCTATTTTTTTATGAAGGTAACGGTCGGTTTTGGGATAGTAATCATAAGCACTGGTTTATTATTGAATATCATAAATTCGATAAATGACAAGGATTTCCTTAAAGGGATATTCGGAGAGCTTGGCATAATGGGCCTGCTGTTTTATTGGGGATGCGTCGGTTTTTTGATCGTCTTTATGGTTAAAGGCAGATATGTCCTGGATAATGCGTATATGCTGTGGCTGCTTTTTATCCCGTTGACGGTAATCTTTTTTAAAGAACCACTCTATAATCTTTACAGCAGGTATATTTTAAAAAAGAAGGTGGATGAGATATTCCCATGCAACCTGGGTCTGTTCTTTCTGGAGTCGTTTATAGAGGTTGGAGATACCATCATAGGATTTCTTTCAAATACGGTATCCTTTATACGTGTATCTGCTTTTGCCCTTGCCCATGCAGGTTTATTCCTTGCGGTATTTGCCCTTGCCCATACACTGCAAACAGTAAAAGGAGGTTTCTTTTGGTATTGGCTGATCGTAATACTGGGAAATATAGGAATCATCTTTGTTGAAGGTATGATAGTTTCCATCCAGACAATCCGTCTCGAATATTACGAGTTTTTCAGCAAATTTTTTAAAGGCGGCGGAGAGCTTTATCAGCCGCTAAGAATTAATAAGTCAATGATGAGTTAGTGGGATGATGATTTTAAACCAATGTTTTAAAAACAGCTATAATTATTTGGGATTTTGTTATTGCTCAATATACTGTGCGAATAATAACTCATTAGCCTATTTTCCCATAACATATTGAGCAGTTACGGGATTTTGAAAGGGGGGATCAAAGATGTTTCGCAGATCCATTTTATTTAGTATTATATTTATCTTCTTTTTCTCTGCCCTTTTATGCTTTGTTGATATTTCATACGCGAATGAATTATCTGAATGGGAACCATATCCATATAAGGTAATATCCTTTTTAAGCGAGGAACAGACTGATATATCCACGGGCATAAACTCGGCCATAGACATAAGAAAGGCCGGAAGCTGTGCGACGCCGGGTCATGCATGGGGCATTGCAGTAAAAGGCAATTATGCCTATGTGGCTGACGGGCCTGGCGGTTTACAGATCATTGATGTCAGCAATCCCGCCAGTCCAAAGATTACAGGAAGTTGTGCGACGCCAGGTCATGCATGGGGCATAACAGTAAACGGCAATTATGCCTATGTGGCAGGTGGACCGAGAGGGCTTCTGATAATAGACGTCAGAGATCCGGAAAATCCTATACTGGTTGGTGATTATGACACCCCTGGTTATGCCAGAGGAGTGGCGGTAAGCGGCAACCACGCGTATCTTGCAGATGGGGCATGCGGTCTCCAAATCATAGATATCAGCGACTCAGCCAATCCTGTAAACATTGGCTCTCATAAGATTCTAGGCAACTGCCGCGGGATATCCGTTGTGGAAAACTTTGTGTATGTTACCTCTTACGTGCCTGGTCAGGGAAGCGGCCTTCAAATAATAGACGTTGCAGAACCGGAAAATCCTAAGCAGGTTGGCAATTATGAAACCTCAGGATTTGCTTATACCCTTGCCATAAACGGAACATTTGCATATCTAATTGACTGGGGGAGTGGCCTAAGGGTCATAGACATCAATGACCCAGAAAATCCAAAACAGGCAGGGGGCTTTCCTCTTTCATGGTTTGCTCGAGGATTAGCCATAAGCGGGAATTATGCATTTATAGTAGATGGTTATAAAGGGGTGCGGATAATGAACATCGAGAAACCGGAGGATATCATCTATGCAGGAGACTATGATACACCTGGTTATGCGCTGGGAATCAGCACAAGTGATAATTATCTCTATGTGGCGGATGGCGAAAGTGGGTTGCAGTTGCTCACTATTAATATTTCCGATAACTCTGGGCTTGTAACCCCTGATAAAATTTTAAGTGATACAGATAGAATATTAATCAGGAGCGGGCATAATGTATATGCAAATTGTCATTTGATCCTCCCTTTTGGGATTAAGAATTCTTGAAACCTCGACAGTGATAAGTTTAATGTTCAGGATGGGAACTTATCACTGTCGATAAAAAAGTTTATATTTTATAATGAGTTTAAGTTCTGTAATACACAATACCTTAATAATGAAACATGCCTTATATTAATAAGGTATGTTTCCAAAAAACATCAAGAATTCAATGCTTATAGCAAAAATCAGGATAGAGAAATGGAGACTTTTTCAGATACAACCTTAATAGATCAGATGATCGAGGTAGAAAAGATGGCCTGCCGGATTATTGAAGATGCAAAAGAGAAAGGAAATATAATACTTAACCAGGCCAGAGATGAAGCAAGAAGAATTGTAGAATCAACGGAAGCAGATATATATAAGGAATTTAGGATATCAAAGGAGAGATTGGAAAAAGATCTTTAAATGAATATAGACAGGATGAGGTCAGAAAAAGAAGACATATTAGAAATGATAGGGAAAAAAACGGATTCCCAAAAAGAATCAGCGATAAAGAGGATAAAAAGTCTCTTATTTGAGAGGCTTTTAGAAGGACTATGTTAACTGACACCATACGTTTTTCATATATAAACGCCAAAATTCGATCATTGAAGGGCCGTTTGCTTACGCAACATGATTATGAGAGTCTTCTCAAGATAAGCGGACATAAGGGATTGGCTGATCAATTGAGGTTTACCGCTTATAGCAAATATTTAGAGAAGGATGTCGACTCTTATGATGAATTAATAGGAATCTACTACATTAGTTTGTTTAAGGATTATATAAAACTTATCGATTCACTATCAGGCAAAATTAAAGATCTGGTTTATTATTTCTATCGAAGATACGAGCTTGAAAACCTAAAGATTATCATAAGGATGGTTTGTTATAACAGGCAAAGCGAAAAAATAAAGCCGCTTTTGTTTCCATTAATGAAATATCAGAGCTTTTTAATTGATGAGCTTATCGATTCAAAGGATTTGACTGATCTTATACAGAGATTAAAAGGGACATGGTATTTCGAGCCATTAGAGAATGCATTCTATAGATTTGAAAAAGAAGGCGATATTTTCCCATTAGAAATGGCTTTAGACTTGACATATTATAAACGGCTCTGGGAGATTGTTTCTTTGCTGGCTCGAAAGGATAAGAAAATAACAATGTCATTGCTTGGTATATGGCTGGATATAGTAAATATCTTATGGATTATGAGATTCAAGGAAAATTATCATTTTTCTCCTGAAGAGATATTGAATTATAGTCTGGGAGATGGAAGATTTATATCGAAGAAGATAAGAAATAAATTGGCTTATTCAATTGACCGATCTGATATTATAGCAAATTTAGAGGGCACGCCTTATAAAGCTGTTTTGGATGGAACTGATGATTTTGAAAAAGGCCGTGTCAGATTACTACAATATGCATTATCGTTGGCAAAAAAGAATTGGCATGGATTTCCATTTCAAATAGGCATAATATTTGATTATATCTTGTTTAAAGATATGGAGGTTAAGGACCTGATTACTCTTACTGAGGCCAAAAGAACAGGGTTTTCTCCAGAAAAGGCGAAAAAGTATTTGGTTAATTATAGATATATATAAATTTATTAGGATTTTACTCTCAATATCCTATGAATATGGAGCGCAGCCTCTTTTTAGAAGCTTTGTTTTCATAACATATTGAGAAGTTATGGTTAGGATATGAAGCTTACTGTTGGATTTGGTTTTTATTGTTTCCTTTGATAATGATTTTCTTTAAAAAGCCTTTACATAATTTACACGGCAGATATGTTCTTAAGAAAGATATTAATATATTTCCATCCAATCTGGGCATATATTTTATGGAATCTTTGATAGAGATAGGGGACACAATCATAGGTCTTGTTGTGTCTATACAAACGATTAGATTGGAATATTATGAATTTTTCAGCAAGTTTTTTAAAGGAGGAGGGGAATTGTATAGACTTCTGATGAATGGATAAAAAGATTTAGTAAACTTTAAGATTAAATCTAAGGAAGGGGTTAATATGAGGTTATATGGATTTTATTCAAAATCAATATCTATTGTCCTATGTTTTCTATTTATTCAAAGCATTTTCATGTTCAACCAGATATTCATAGATAACGCATACAGTACAACAGCAGAGAT
The DNA here is from genome assembly GCA_016934595.1 of bacterium. Taxonomy (GTDB): domain Bacteria; phylum SZUA-182; class SZUA-182; order DTGQ01; family JAFGSM01; genus JAFGSM01. The sequence continues at coordinate 34,693 of JAFGSM010000043.1, forward strand.
AACAAAAGAGGCAAAGGATCCGCTTGTATTGAAATGGGCATTTATTGCCGCGGCACTTGTAACAGGTCTGGCCACGATCGGGGCGGCCATCGCAGTAGGTCTTGTTGGCTCTTCGGCGATGGGGGCAATGAGCGAAAGGCCGGAAATGGCAGGCCGTGCTTTGATTTTTGTGGGGCTTGCGGAAGGTATAGCCATTTATGGACTAATTGTCGCAATAATGATCTTAGGTATGACATAAAAGTAACCCCCATGATCTATTGATCACAACGAAGGATGAAAATGAATAAAAACAAAGTATTGTTCGATCATTTTCATATAAACATAAAATATCAACTGCAATCAGATCAGCTCGGCCATAAGATTTCATCGAAAGGGAAAAACGTATATCCTGAAAGCCAGGCAAGGATTTACTGCCAGGCTGGAATTTAGGGGTTATCAGAATGAGGTATTATATCATAGGAGACAAAGAAACGGTTTTAGGATTTTCGCTAATTGGGATTGAAGGGGCAGAGGTCGAAACCAAGCCGCAGATCATGAAGGCCATCAAAAAGGCAATCGACCGCCAGGATGTAGGGATCATTCTGATTACGGAAAGGGCTGCAGAACAAGCAAGCGATATCATAGAGAATCTTCTATGTGATAAGAAAAGGTGCCATTTAATCCTGAGTATACCGGATACCAAAGGGCCGTTAAAAGGGCGGCGTTCTTTGGAAGAATTCATTCATTCAGCATTAGGGATTAAGGTATAGATAAATAAATTGATTGAATCAAACTTTTGATCGGTCATTTTTCAGATAAAACATAGAGGTGATGGGTTAATGTTATACACTCAAAATATAGAGTTATTGTCAAGGGTGATACTGGATGACGCATACAGGGAAGCAGCGGCTATTATTGAAAAAGCGAAAGCGGAGGCCGAATCTATAAGAAAAGAAGGCATACGGGCATCAGTAGAATTAAGAGAATTGGCCAGGAGAGGCAGTGATCAAAAGGAATTATTTTATAACAAGGCCAAGGCCATATCATTAGAGGAATTCAGGGCAAGGAGCGAAATCCTTAACTGTAAGGAAAATATTATAAGAGATATTCTAATGCGGGCGGAACAGGAATTTTATTTGCTTCCTCAGCATAAGGATTACGTTATGATCTTAAAAAGATTAATTCAGGATGCGTTGAGGCATCTTAAATCGGACGGCAGGGAATTTATCTGCCGGGTGAACGAAAGAGACCGGATACTGTTAGCTTCATCAGATATCGAGAGCCTTGGCGAGAGTTTGAATATGGCGTTATCTTTGGACAAGGTTCCTGTTGAGATAAAAGGAGGCGCAATACTTTTGCGATCCGACCTCAGGCTTTTATATGATAACTCTCTTGAGGCAGTATTCGAAAGGAAAACACAGCTCATGCGCTGTATCATCTCAGAGTCTATCTTTGGCTCGGGTGAAGATGAAGATATATATCTGGAAGACAGATAATTAATGGGGAAAATTTTCTTATAGAGGGAAATACAATGACTGAGGCATCGAAAAGAATAATAGGCACAGTCGATATGATAAACGGACCTGTAGTTAAAGCCGTGGACGTAAAAGCAACAGAGATGATGGAGCTTGTTGAAGTAGGCAAGGAAAGGCTCATCGGAGAGATTATAGAGCTTGAAGAAACAAGGGCCACCATACAGGTTTATGAAAACACAACAGGCCTGAAACCGGGATCATTGATCTATGGCACAGGTATTCCACTGTCCGTAGAACTTGGGCCGGGTCTGATAGGAAATATTTATGACGGCATACAAAGGCCATTGAAAGACATAGCGCAATGCATGGGAAATTTTATCTCAAAGGGTGTAAAGGTCCATCCTCTGGACAGAGAAAAGAAATGGCCATTTATCCCAGCAGTAAAAGAAGGGGACATGGTAGGCCCTGGAAGCATACTTGGCATTGTAAAGGAGACGCCCATTTTCGAGCACAGAATAATGCTTGATCCTCAACATTGTGAAGGCAAAGTTGTCCGTGTACAAGAAGGTGAATACAGGATTGACGAGCCAATAATCAGCCTTTCGGCTCCAAAAGGCATCCTTGATATCTGCATGCTCCAGCGCTGGCCAGTAAGGCATCCCAGACCTTATTTGAGACGCCTTCTTCCTGAGACTCCCCTTGTTACAGGACAGAGGGTGATAGACACGTTCTTTCCTATTGCAAAAGGGGGAACAGGAGGGATTCCAGGCGGCTTCGGCACAGGAAAGACCATAACGCAACACCAGCTATCCAAATGGTCTGACGCAGATATTATAGTATATATAGGATGCGGCGAGCGGGGAAACGAAATGACAGGGGTTCTTCTGGATTTTCCAAAGCTGATGGATATTAAAAAGGGCAGGCCGCTTATGGAGCGCACCATACTAATAGCAAACACATCCGACATGCCGCTTGCCGCCAGGGAGGCCAGCATTTACACAGGCATAACTATAGCCGAATATTACAGGGACATGGGTTATGACGTGGCTCTGATGGCTGATTCAACATCCCGATGGGCTGAAGCTCTAAGAGAGATCTCAGGAAGACTGGAAGAGATGCCTGCGGAGGAGGGTTTCCCTGCATATCTTGCAAGCCGTCTTGGAAAATTCTATGAAAGGGCGGGCCGCGTGCAAACGCTCAATAAAAAAACAGGCTCTATAACCGCAATCTGCGCTGTATCTCCTCCTGGAGGAGATTTTTCAGAATGTGTAACCCAGCATACAAAAAGATTCGTGCGATGTTTTTGGGGCCTTAACAAAGAGCTGGCGAGCGCCAGATACTTTCCTGCCATAAATTACATGGAAAGCTATAGCGAATATCTTGACTCCATTCAGAGCTGGTGGGAAAAAGAAGTTGACCCGAAATGGAGAGAATTGCGTGAAGAGGCCATGAAGATCCTCCATCAGGATTACAGGCTGCAGCGTATAATAAAACTTATAGGGGAAGATGCCCTGCCGGACAGCCAGAGATTAATCATTGAAACCGCAAAGTTGATAAAGGACTCCTTCCTGCAGCAAAGCGCCTTTGACGATTTGGACACCTACGCTGTCCCCAAAAAGCAATTCCTGATGCTCAAGGTAATCATGCATTTCTATCACAGAGCCTGCGAGATCATCAAAAGCCATTTGCCTATTTACAGGCTTCTTGAGATGCCTGTTTTGAATGACATACACAGGATGAAAACCAATATCCCCAACAATGACACAAAACCATTTGATATCATACTACAACAGATCGATGAACAGACACAGGAACTTGAAAAGGAGCATATGTCGATACTATGATCGAACAAACAGGAAAAGAATATATTGGCATTACAAAGGTATCGGGTCCCTTGCTTTTTATTGAAGACATTAAAGATGTAGGATTTGATGAGGTAGTGCAGATAAAAACAAAGAACAACGAAATCCGTCATGGAAGGGTGCTCAGCGTAAGCAGATCCTCCGCCCTTGTCGAGGTCTTTGAAGGCACAGGAGGACTGACGATACCAAGCACAAGAGTGAAATTCCAGGGAAGGTCCATGCAGATCCCCGTAACAATGGACATGCTGGGCAGGATATTCAACGGCATGGGTATGCCTATCGACAGCTATCCACCTCCTATATCAAGAGAATACAGGGATATAAACGGCCTTCCCATTAATCCCATTGTCAGAGAATACCCATCAGACTTCATCCAAACAGGAATTTCAGCCATCGACTGCATGAATACGCTTGTACAGGGTCAGAAACTGCCCATATTCTCAGGAAGCGGGCTCCCTCACAATGAACTTGCCGCACAGATTGTAAGACAAGCAAGGGTCATTGGCCAGAACGAGAGATTCGCCATTGTCTTTGCAGCCATGGGGATAAAGAACGATGAAGCCCATATGTTCAGATCAAGCTTTGAAGAAAGCGGGGCAATATCCCGTGTAGTAATGTTTTTAAACCTGGCTAATGATCCATCCATAGAGCGTCTTGTCACACCCAGGTCTGCGCTGACAATAGCCGAATACCTTGCCTTTGACAAGGGCATGCATGTGCTTGTTATTCTGACCGACATGACGAACTATTGTGAGGCCCTTCGGGAGATAGCAAGCTCAAAGGGAGAAATACCAAGCAGAAAAGGATATCCCGGATATTTATACAGCGACCTTGCATCCATATATGAACGTGCGGGCAAGATTATAGGATGCAAAGGCTCTATCACTCAAATACCCATACTTACAATGCCTAATGACGACATCACCCATCCCATACCAGATCTCACAGGATTTATTACAGAAGGGCAAATCGTTCTTGACAGGGACCTGGCCAAAAAACGTATATATCCTCCTATAAATGAACTTCCAAGCCTGTCGCGTCTTATGAATGACGGGATAGGGGAGGGTAAAACCCGCAAGGATCATTCTAATATATCCAATCAGTTATATGCCTCCTATTCATATGTAAAAAAGGTTGAGACTCTGGCCTCTATAATCGGCGAAAACGAGCTTTCGGAAAAAGACAAAAAATATCTGGAATTCGGCAGGGCTTTCGAGGAAAGATTCATAAAACAGGGCGCCCATGAGGAAAGGGGCATAGAAGAAAGCCTGAATCTGGCCTGGGAAGTGGCGTCCATCCTCCCAAAAGAGGAATTGATACGTGTTACGGAAAAACAGATTGAACAATACTATGCGAAACAAAAGGACTAGATGACCATGTCCAAAAGGCTCAATATATCAATAACAAAAAGCAATGTATTGAAAATAAAGCAAGAGCTTGAATTCGCCCAGGAAGGCTATGAGCTTATGGAGCAAAAAAGGGAAGTGCTTGTTATGGAGGTCATGAGCCTTGTCGAGGAGTTTAAAAAATCAAAAAAGGAAGCGGAGGATTCTCTTGCCTCAGCCTATGAATCCCTGAAGAAGTCCATCATTATATTAGGTAAAAAAGAGGTAGAGAAATCGGCCCTGGCTGCTACCCAAAACGGGGAAATTAAGATAACCGAAAGGAGCATAATGGGAATAGTCATTCCTATTGTGATTTTTAAAAAAAGGGAAGGCATTTGCAATCAGTATGGATTTCAGGAGACCTCCCATTGCCTGGATCATACGGTTAAACAGTTTTTATCCTGCATTGAGAATTTGGCCAGATTGGCCCAGTTGGAAACAACCCTCTGGAGGCTTGCAAACGAACTTAAAAAGACCCAGAGGAGGTCCAATGCACTAAATAATATTTTTATCCCTGAATATAAAGAAACCATCAAATATCTCGAAGACAACCTTGAGGAGAAAGAAAGGGAAGAGCTATTCCAGCTCAAAAGGGTGAAGAGTTGTTTGGATTAGCCCTTTGCCCCTTGATATTAATCAGAAATTTGGAAACTCGATAGTCAGGATAGTTTTAAGAACCCTGTTGCATTTTAGACTGTCTGTAAAATCGAATATTA
>JAFGSM010000001.1 GCA_016934595.1 bacterium
AGAGCAGATATTGAAGGATAGTGAAGAGAAGTATCGGTCCATATTTGATCAGGCAAGGGATGGCATTGTGTTGATAGATATGGAAACGGGTTCTATTGCGGATTGTAACGCCGAGTTTGAAAAACAGACTGGAAGGATTCTGAAAGAACTGAAAAACATGAAGATATGGGATCTGAGGCCTCCTGATAAGAGATATGCTGCAAAAAATAAATTTTTCGAGATAAAAAGGGAAGGCTGCGGAGTCTCCAGTGATCTGGAGTTTTTAAAACCAAAAGGCGAGAGGGTCCATGTTGAGTTCGTATCGAGGACTATAAAAATCAAGGACAGGCAATATCTGCAGAGCATAGTAAGGGACACGACCGAGCGCAGGATGTACGAAGAGGAGATCAGGAAGTTTAAGACCATATTTGATAAGGCAAACTATGGCAGCCTTATCTGCGATATCGATGGAAATATTATAAACATAAATGAATGCTTTGCTTTAGCGCATGGATATTCTATAAATGAGGTTACGGGCAAGAATATCTCTATTTTTCACACACCCGATCAGTTTAACAAGGTCAAAAAACTCACGATGAAGCTGAAGAAAAATCTTGAATTTAGAGCGCAGGAGGTTTGGCATCTTCACAAAAAGGGGTACTCATTTCCCATGCTTATGAACGCCGTTTCCATAATCGGCAAAAATGGAAAATCAAAATTTATTGCATCGACGGCAATCGATATCACAGAGCTAAAGCAGGCTGAAGAGGAAAGGGAGAAACTCATAAATAGATTAAAAAAGGCCCTCGCAGAGATCACTCAATTAAGTGGGATGCTTCCTATATGCGCCTCTTGCAAAAAGATCAGGGATGATAAAGGATACTGGCACCAGGTGGAATCCTATATAAGAGATCATGCTGGAATTGAATTTACTCATGGCCTTTGTCCTGAGTGTGCAAAAAAATACTGCCCCGATATGTCATCCAAAAAAGTTTAGTCCTTGACAAGGAAGGTTATAGGATGTTAGGATTTTTTTAAGACGGAACTAAATTGAAAGGGGGAGGAAGATTTGGATAGTTTGAGGTCAAAGTTTGCTTTATTCTTTTTGATATTATTTTGTTTGATATTGGTGTCTTACGGATGTGGAAGGCCGCCAACCCAGGAAATAGCCGATGCAGAGGTAGCTTTGTCAGCCGCAAGGGATGCAGGCGCGCAGATATATGCGGCTGAACAATACGAAAGCGCTGAGTCTAAACTTGAAAAGGCCCGGAATGATTTAGAAAAATATCATTATACAAACGCGAGAAAGATGGCAATAGAGGCAAAAGAGACAGCCCTTTCTGCAAAACAGATAGCCGAAGAAGCGATGGAAAAACATCGCATACAGGCATTCGACGCCCTTCAGTCAGCTAAAGAGGCCATGAAAGCGGCGAAAACAGCAGGCGCAAAGGAAAACGATCCTGAGGGATACGGGTCGCTGGAGGCTTTGATCGCCGAAGCTGATACGGCTTATATTTCAAAGAACTATCCTGTTGTGATTGAAAAATCCGAAGAGGCCAAATTAAAGGCCAGACGTCTCGAATTAGCCGCCAAACGCGCCTTGGAACTGAAGAAGGATGAAGCAGAAAAGGCTGTTATTAAGGAGACACAAACCGAGTATAATAGTCATACTGTACAAGAGGGTGAGTGCCTCTGGATAATATCGGAGTATGAACGGGTTTATGCAAATCCTTTCATGTGGCCCCTGATTTACAAGGCTAATCGTTTACAAATCAAAGATCCTGACCTCATCTTCCCTGGTCAGATTTTTCAAATTCCAAGGGATGTGCATTCGAAGGATGTTGAATCTGCCATACATAAAGCTAAAAATAGGGGACATTGGTCTCTTTTTGACGGGAAATAGGCAATTGCAAATAATTTTTCATAAGAAAGATTATGAAAATTTGATTCTTAAAGGGAAATGAAAATGCCCGGCAGGGATTTTCAAACGGAAGCTACTAATCAAATGATTATAAAAGACCCCCTGTTTCATCCAGAAATAAGGGGTCTTTTTTTGTTTTGAGCGAAATTGTCTGATATTTTCATGCTTCGAGGAGCTGCAAAGCCGCATGATCTTTCATTTTGGAGCTGTAGATAAAGAAAGGGGTTAATTGGGGATTTGGATTTCATGGATGTTTCCAATAAAGAAAACCGCAAGATCGATCTTACTGAGATAACCAACTTATCAGCATTTTTAGGTCATCAGGACAGGAATATAAGGGTGATCGAGGGGCTTTATAAGGTAAGGATATCCACCAGGGGCAAAGAACTCCATTTGAATGGTCCGAATGCCAATATTGACAAAACTGCTATAATTCTTAAGAAGATCATTTCATTATCCGCTGGGGGCTATATTGTGACTGAGGAAGACATAAAATTGATCGACAGGGTTATAAGAGAGGATCCAGATGCGGATATAAAAGAGATATTTCTCGATCAGATAGAGGTTCCCAGTCATAAGAGGGTTATAAGGCCAAAGAGTAAGGTTCAGAAGGCTTATATAGAAAGCATACGCAAACATGACATTGTGCTTGGCATAGGCCCTGCAGGGACAGGAAAGACATACCTGGCTATGGCCATGGCCGTTTCGGATTTGATATCCAAAAGGGTTAGCAGGATTGTGCTGACAAGACCGGCGATCGAAGCAGGCGAAAGCCTAGGATACCTGCCAGGCGATCTTTATGAGAAGGTCAATCCATATCTGCGCCCCCTTTACGATGCCCTTTACGATATGATGGACCCTGACAGGGCAAAAAAATTGATAGAAAGGGACACTATAGAGATAGCGCCGCTTGCCTATATGAGGGGCAGAACCTTGAATGATGCGTTTATCATTCTGGATGAAGCTCAAAACACCACCTCTGAGCAGATGATGATGTTTCTAACCCGACTGGGATTTGGATCAAAGGCTGTTATCACAGGCGACATCACTCAGGTAGATCTTCCACCCAATAAGATATCAGGGCTCATTGAGGTGCAATCTATTCTAGGGCAGGTAAGAGGGATAAATTTTATATATTTTTCCGAGTTGGATGTTGTGCGCCATGATCTTGTTCAGAAGATAATAAAGGCATATGAGGAATATAACAGAAACCATGCGCAAAGAGGTTGACCTTTATGGCGGATAAATCTCAAAAAGGAAGGTTTTTGAACATTTTTTCACGCAAAAGACCTGTTCAAAAGCCTGTTTCATGTCCTTTGCAGAAGAACAAGGAAATAACATTTTACAAAAAATATAATTTCCAGGTTTATATGCTTTGGATTGCCATGACAGTTCTTCTGACCGTTTTTATAGTTCCCAGTCTGAGGTTTCGAATAACTTCAATAATTGTCGGAGATATAAGCCCAAAAGACATCAAGGCCCCGCAAGATTTCAGCGTTGAAGATCACGAGACGACAATAGAAAGACAGAAACAGGCCGAGGAATCGGTTTTGCCTGTGTATGATTACAATGACCGTCTCTATTCAGATCTGGTTGAAAAGATTCATCTGATGTTTACTCATATGAGGACTTTTTATAATGAAAAAACCGCCGCCCTTTCTTTCAAAGATCCTAACGTTACCCTTTCATTGAATAGTGACAATGTTGAAACGGAGGCATCGATTCCGCAATTAGAGGGGCCTCAACCTTATATAGAAAATATAGAAAAAGATTGGGCGCAGGAATGGACTAAATTTGCCCAGAATAAAGGATTAAACCTCAGCTATAAGCAGTATTTGATTTTCGAAGGGCTTGGATTTGACAGCAGCATCGAGAATGAGATGATTAAAATCATTCACGAGATAATGAGGAAGGGTATAGTTCCCAGTTATTCCTTCAGCTTTGACGAACCTAAAAAGGGGATGGTAAAGAGGGTATTAAGTACCAAAACAGAGGTTATTTTGAAAGACGTGTCTGGCATACTTGATCTTAAGGCTGCTCAGGATTACTCAGCAACGATGTTGAAGGCATTTCTCCCCAAGGACGAAGCCGCAGCAAACGAGATCATACAAATCTTGCAAGGCTATGTCACCCCCAACCTTACTTTCAATCTTAGTGAAACTCATTACAGGATCGACCTTGCCAGGAAATCTGTAAAACCGGCTTTTTTTCAGATAAAAAAGGGGGAGATGGTTATCCGTGAGGGAGAAAGGGCAAGGAAAGATCAGGTAGAGAAACTGAATGCCCTAAAGAAGATCAAGAAACAAGAAGGTGTTTTCCGCACCATATTCGGCCTGGGTTTTGTAGTGGGTCTGACCCTGATACTGCTTTTTATCCTGCTAAAGAGGTTCAGGTCTAAATTTGTTTCCGAATTCTCAAACCTCCTTCTTGTAGCGATAAGCATATTGATCACCACAGGCATTATGCGTCTTTCAGTATTTATTGCCCATGGCCTTCCTTCAACGATTCCTATTGTACCTCCTCAAAGCTATTATTTTGCCTTTCCTTTTGCCACAGCCGCAATAATCGTTGCCATACTCCTGGATGTTGAGATAGCGATTATGGTTGCAGCAGTTATATCAATATTGGCAGGGATATTGCTAAACATGGACCTGAATTTCTTCATTGTGTCATTTTTGGGAAGCCTTGGCGGAATATATTTCCTGTCTTTCAGAAAAAATAGGGCAAATATCATTAAATCAGGTTTTGTAGTTGGTTTGGTCAATATGGGTGTAATTATCCCTATTAATCTATTACAAGGGACCCTTTTCACTCTTACGGGTTTATTTAACACCGCACTCGGTTTTTTGGGCGGGATAATAGTAGTAGCCGTAGTTTTATCTTTTTTGCCTGTTTTGGAATCAGTCTTTCAGGTAACAACGGACATGATGCTTCTGGAACATCTGAATCTAAATCAACCACTTTTGCGCCGTCTTGCCATTGAAGCTCCAGGAACTTATCATCATTGTATTGTCGTAGCAAATCTCGCCGAGGCAGCCTGCGAAGCCATAAACGCAAATTCGCTTTTGGCCAGGGTCGCTGCATATTATCATGATATTGGAAAGATCAAGATGCCCAGATATTATATAGAAAATCAAATGGATTTTAAAAATGAGCATGAAAAGCTTTCGCCAAGCATGAGCAGCCTTATTTTAATATCGCACATAAAAGACGGCGTGGAATTGGGCAGGAAATATAGATTAAGCAGGCCCATCATTGACATTATAAAACAGCATCATGGGACAGGTCTCATAAAATATTTTTTTGCAAAGGCAAAGGAGATGCAGGCAAAGGAAGGGCAGGATGTCAAGGAAGAAGATTATAGATATCCAGGCCCAAAACCTCAAACAAAAGAGGCCGGAATCGTAATGCTGGCGGATGCGGTTGAGGCGACATCAAGGACTTTGACGGATCCGAGACCCGCGAGGATTCAGGGGATGATCCAGAATATAATAAATAATATCTTTCGTGACGGACAACTTGATGAATGCGAGCTTACCCTCAAAGACCTTCATCAGATAGCCGGCAGCTTTAATCTTATTTTGACAGGAATTTTTCATCCCAGAGTCATATATCCTGGCACAAATGTATTAGAAGAAGGGAAAAAAGAAAAAGGCGGAAAAGGTGGAGATTCAAATTCTAAACCGCCAAAGGAAGCAAAGGCTGGACAGCTTGCGGATAAAGAGGATAGTGGAGAAGATATTCGACGTCTTGGGATTCAAGACCCAGGAAGTGAGTATAACATTCGCAAATGACAGATTTGTCCGCAGGCTAAACTGTCAATACAGGGGGATAGACCGGCCTACAGACGTTTTGGCCTTTGCCATGAGCGAGGGGAAATATACCTATATTCAGCCGCAGCTTCTCGGGGACGTTGTAATCTCCGTTGAGACTGCAAAAAGACAGGCGGAACAGATGGGCCATAGCCTCGACAGGGAATTGATGATCCTGCTCATCCATGGCATTCTTCACCTTGCTGGTTATGACCATATTGAGAGGAAAGATTCAAAAAAGATGAAAGTCATGGAAACCAAAATTTTGGAGGAAATGAAAGGACTAAATAATGAGAGAACCTGAATCAACCGATAATTCTCCACGGCCACAGCCCAATAGATGTGGGTGGAGGAGATTGCTGCAAAGGATGGGTTTCTTCAGAAGCCTTGAAAGCGAGGAGGATTTTCACAGGCTCATCGATGAAGGAGAAGAAGAGGGGATCATTGAAGAGGAAGAACATGATCTTATTCACAGTGTATTCGAATTCAGAGATACCATTGTGCGTGAAGTTATGGTGCCTCGCGTAGATATTGCTGCGATCCCGCTTAAAGCAACCCTGGACGAGGTTCTGGATATCATTATTGAGAAGGGACATTCCCGCATACCTGTTTATGACCAAAATATGGACAATATAGTAGGGATTGTTTATGCCAAAGATATTTTAAAGGTTTTCAAATCAGACAAGAGGGATATTGTGATAACTGATATCATGAGACCTCCCTATTTTGTTCCTGAGACAAAGAAGATAATGGATCTACTTAAGGAATTCCAGGTTCAGAAGATACATATGGCCATTGTTGTCGACGAGTATGGGGGCACGGCAGGTTTGGTAACGATAGAAGACCTTCTGGAGGAACTGGTAGGCGAGATCCAGGATGAATACGACAATGAACGGGAAAGGCTTGTCCGGCTGAATGATAATACAATCTCTGTCGATGCCCATATTAATGTTGAGGAGATCGAGGAATTCTTTGATTGCAAGATCCCTGAGGAGGATTTTGAAACCGTGGGAGGTCTGATATTTCATCTATTTGAGCGAATACCTAAAGAGGGGGAAGATGTCACGTTTCAGGGGTTGAGGTTTATTGTGCGCAAAGCGGATGAGCGCAGGGTATTGCGTGTGGAGATATCCAGAGTCCATGAAAAAGACCAAGTGAAACCTGAATAAACCCTTTTGTAGATGAGATTGATGGCCTCGTAAGAAGTAATTTTGATGATGAAAAACCAAGATTTTATCGCCAAAATATATATCAAATTTATGACATTAAACATATTTTTGGGGGCATTTTAGACCTTTTACGAGGCCATCCAAATTGATTTGACAATAAAGGTCATGAAACTTGACCGTATCTTATTTGTTTGGTATACATTCTATGCAATTGGAAAAGGCGTTCATGCCGATATTCAATATAGAGCAACATGAAAAATTTATAGAGATTTTCAGGCGAATTAATAAAGAATTAAATTAATATAGAATTAATATACTTGATTATGAATATCGAAGACGAACAATTTAACACAGATAAAACGGTTTTACAAAAGATACCAAGAAGGCTGCTTATAGTTGTCAATGACATTAATACCTCAAGACAATTGAATAGTTCTCTTGAAAAGGCCGGATACACAGTCAGTTATGCAAAGAATGTTGAAGAGGGCATATCATTATTGACAAATAATGTGCCTGATCTGATCATTTCGGATGTGGACATGCCTGATATCAGCGGGATAGATTTTTGTATTAAAATCAGAGAAAACATAAAAACAGCCGCTGTGCCTTTTATCTTGCTCACCGATAAAAAACATGTATGCGATAAGATCGGCGGGCTCAAGGCTGGTGCAGATGACTATATCTCAAAGCCATTCGAACCGTCTGAACTTTTGGTCAGGATTGAGGCCAAATTAGAGCGCTTCAAGGTGTTGAGGGATCTGATTAATTTTGACGCGTTTACAAACCTTTATAACCGGGATTATTTTGACAGAAGGCTAAAAGATATCCTCAAGATATCATCCCGATATAATCACAAGGTTTCCCTGGTCCTGATAGATATAGATTATTTTAAGACATTCAATGATACTTACGGACACCAGGCAGGAGATTTTGTGCTGAAAGAGGTGGCAAAGATAATACGGGACGGGCTAAGGGAAGTGGATACCGTGGCAAGATATGGAGGCGATGAGTTTGTGGCTATTATGCCTGAAACCTCCAAGAATAATGCGGAGATCGCAGTAGAACGTATAAAAAAGGAACTTGAGCAAAGGCCGTTTTCGTATAACGGCGAATCTAAAGACCTTTATATAACAATAAGTGCCGGTGTCGCCACATTCCCTGACGAGGCTCAAACTGATTATGATTTGGTAAATAAGGCTGATCTGGCGCTATATCAGGAAAAGAGAAAAAACAGGTCTTTATGCTCAGCGCCTCTCGAATCAAGAAAATAGAGGATATCCTCCCTTCATCCCGGATAATCTCATCCCCCGCCGCACTCCTTACGTATTCAACGGATGCAAGCAATTTAATTGGGTCCCCGGATATTGCTGTCCTGCCCAGGAACACCGAAGAAGTCAGCAAGCTTTTGGCATGGTCGTATAAGGAAAGGGCGACTGTTATTCCAAGAGGCTCCGGAACAGGCGTAACAGGAGGGGCCGTGCCGGTGTCCGGGGGTATGGTTCTATGCCTGTCACAGATGGACCGTATCCTTGAAATCGATAGATCCAATATGTTGGCAGTTGTTGAGCCCGGTGTTATAACAGGCGATCTTCAGGATGAGGTCGAAAAGCTGGGGCTTTTTTATCCTCCGGACCCATCCAGCTTGAAGGCATGCACCATCGGGGGAAACATAGCGGAGAACGCCGGAGGCCCGAAGGCTCTTAAATATGGCGTAACACGGGATTATTGCCTTGGATTGGAAATAGCTCTTTTAGATGGGCAGATTTTACATACCGGCACAAGAACGCAGAAGTCGGTTGTAGGTTATGATCTGACGCGATTGCTGGTTGGTTCCGAGGGTACGCTGGGGGTCATAACCAAGGTATTTCTCAGACTGATCCATCGTCCTGATGCGGTTTGCACAATGCAGGCAAAATTTTCATCTGTTGAAAAGGCAGTTGCCGCAATCAATGAGATATTCAGAATGGGGATCATACCTTCTGTTATGGAACTGATGGATGAGAAAAGCATAAAATGCGTCTCATCCTATCTCGATCTGGATTTTCCCAAGGACAAGGGCGCTATGCTGCTGATAGAGGTTGACGGAAAGCCCGATAATGTAAGGGAACAGGCAGACCGCATCAAGACACTTTTGACCTGTGTTTTTTCGGAAGAGGTGGAAGAGGCTCTGACAGAGGAAGACCGGGAGGGTATTATAAACTTCAGACGTTCCATTTCGCCTGCCATCTATCGCATCGGAAAAAATAAGATAAACGAGGATATTTGTGTGCCAAGGGACAGGCTTGCCGATTGTTTCGGGGGGCTTCAAAAGATCGCAGAAAAATTCGATTTGAAAATGGCCAATTTCGGACATGCTGGGGATGGGAATATACATGTGAATATCATGATCGATGATAAAACAAAGGATGGTGCGAGAGCAGAAGCAGCAGTCAGGGAGATATTCAAAATGACATTGGCCATGGGAGGCACTATCTCGGGCGAGCATGGCATAGGTGTGACAAAGGCCCCATATTTAGGTATGGAATTGGATGCATCAAGCATAAGGATTATGAAGGAGATAAAGGCGTCATTTGACCCCCTCGGGCTTTTAAATCCCGGCAAGATTTTTCATAATCATCCGCAAATGGCATCTTCCTTATAAAGCTCTGGATATCGAATCATGAAAGCGAAAATGAAGGCATATAAACCTTTAGTTTAGGCCGCCATCAAACCCTTTCATTGATGGCTAATCCAAACAAAGAATTTTTGATATCATCAACTTAAGAATAGGGATATTTATAGGTTTTGTTATATATTCGAACGCCCCTTTTTCTTTTGCCTGCAAATATGACTCTGCCTCGCCAAATGCTGTTATAATAATAATCTCTATATTAGGTCGTTCCTGTTTTATCCTTTTTATCAAATCGATCCCGTTAATATCGGGCAGCTTTATATCGGAAATGATGAGGTCGGGGGCATCTTTTTCTATCTCGGCAAGACCGGACAATGCATTCACTGAAGTTCGGACATTATATCCGTCTTCTTGCAATATATCTTTCAAGGTTTCACAAAGCATCTCTTCATCATCTATCACCAGAATCTGTTTCTCTTTAGTCTTTAAGGCAGGGCAATTTATCATAATTTTACCTGTTATCCTTTATTATTTAAGAGGTTATCAATATAAATAAAGATGAAATGCCTATGCTCTGACCTCAGCCTCATATCAAGAACCTTTTTTGAGATAAACCCTCATGCAGCTTTTATGGCAGCACAAAGGGTGAAAATAAACAACAAGGTTTATTTTCACAAGACAAAATATGCTTTTTATGAGCAAATCCAATGCCAAGCTAATTTGCGCGTATTTTTATTTATAATATTTTGAACAGCAAAATATAAAAGCCTAAAAAACGTTTATTATATCGGCAAACTGCCTTATCAGGAACGATGGTTCTTTTATGGTATATTATTTGCATTAAGATCTTTTGCGTGTCTTAGTTTTTAAGACACAGGATATAAGTTTTATGGAGCGTTTGATTTTTTATCAGGACAGTTAATGTTTTGATCATTTAAATGTCGAACAGAGGGGGGAGAAGGCTTGATTTTTTCTATAAAAAATATTCATAGTATGTTAATTATATACATATTTATCTTTTTATTTTTAATGCCAATAGACCAAGACACAGCTTTAGGACAGGGATTTTTTTACAACGATATTTTACTCAACCAGATTATATTAAATTATTTAGTCTTTCAGCCTGATTCATTAAGAACATTTTATAGTCCGTATAACATTTATTCAGATGATCCCTATAGCTCTTATAGACCTTTTGAATATTCATATAAAGATTCATTATATCAGTCTTTCCCTTTCTATACTTTATTTAATAGAAACGACCCGGGTGTCTTATCTGTTTCCCAAGAGGGATACAATCCCGTAACCTTTCTCAATTCAGGATATCCTGGGTTTTCGTCAATCCCATTTTCCTCTCTATCAGTCTCAGGAACAGGGGGTATTAATCCTAATCCGTTGTCTTCCCTTTATAGCTATTTATTGCCATTACAATTGTTAATCCCTGCGCTTTTTCTTTAAGGCTGGTTTTTTTATTAATTAGGGCATTATGTCTATGAAATTGAACGCCTTGACATGCATTTGAAATTGAAGTGAATGGCTATTTGAATTATAATAAATTTACGAGACCATTAATTATATACGGAGGGGAAAAATGACTTTATCAAAAAATGCTTTGCCAGTATTGCCTGCCAAAAAGGCCTTTTCTGAGATAGTCGGTTTTTTGAGACGGACAACTTTTAGCACAAAATCTGTTTGTGTTTTAGGTGTTTCAGGAGGTGTGGACTCTGCTGTGGTTGCTTTCCTTCTTGTCAATGCATTAGGGAAGGACAAAGTCAGGGCAATAATAATGCCCTATCACTCAAGCGATAGGCAGAGCATAGAAGATGCCTTGTTGGTGATCAATGATCTTGATATCCATCATCAGATTATAGATATAAGCTCAAGCGTTGATAGCTATTTTTTAAACTTTCCCGAGGCTGAAAATTGCCGCAAGGGCAATAAAATGGCAAGGGAAAGGATGTCGGTATTGTATGACATGGCCGCCTTGTATAAAGGTATTGTTGTTGGAACTGGAAATAAATCCGAACTGCTGCTCGGGTATTTTACCAAATATGGAGACGGTGGAGTTGATATCGAGCCATTAGGGGGGTTATACAAGACCTATGTCTATGAATTGGCAAAATATGCTGGCGTTCCGGAAAGGATTGTTAAAAAACATCCGACAGCGGATCTATGGCCAGGACAAAAAGACGAAGAAGAACTGGGGATCACGTACGAGGTTGCTGACCAGATCCTTTATTTTATGACTGATATTGGCGAGGATATCCAGACTATAATAAATCGCGGTTTTAGGGATTCGTATGTTAAAAGGGTTGATGAACTGATAAAGCAATCTGAACATAAAAGGATTATGCCCCCAGCGCCTGATATGAGCGCTATCTTTCGGTAACAGGCATTCACAAGCTAAAGGAGAATGAAAATGTGCGAGGGAAATCTTCAATCAAAAGACGGGTCAAAAGGGTTTATTAGGAAAGTACCTTATGTAACTGTAGATATAATCATTGAAACAAAAGTCGGTGTTGTGCTTATCAATAGAAAGAATTTCCCTTATGGATGGGCGATTCCCGGCGGATTTGTCGATTATGGTGAGACATTGGAAGAAGCAGCCGTCAGGGAAGCAAAGGAAGAAACCGGCCTGGATGTAAAACTCGTGCGCCAGTTTCATACATATTCGGATCCTTCGCGAGACCCCAGACACCATACAGTATCAACTGTGTTTATTGCCAAGGCCGATGGCATGCCTGTCGGAGCAGATGATGCATTGGAAGCCAGAACATATAAAGACAAAGACTCATTGCCGGATGAAATTGCATTTGATCATCGTAATATATTGATGGAGTATTTTTCTTCTAAGTTTTGATAAAATCGGGCAATAAAGAATCTATCTGATAAATCATGCCTAATCTTTTAGACCAAGCCAGGATATACATTAATAAATATGGGCTTCTGGAAAAGGGCGACGGGATTATCGTTGCCTGTTCAGGAGGCCCTGATTCCATAGCGCTTTTTTATATCCTTCTTGAACTTGTCCAGGAATATGATCTTAGGCTTTGTCTGGCGCATTTAAATCATGGGATTCGCAAGGAATCGGATGAAGACGGGGCATTTGTTCGCCGCGTTTCTGAATCCAAGGGGATACATTTTTTTATAGAAAAGACAGACTGTTTGTCGCTAAGTAAGGAATGGAAGTTATCCCTTGAGGCTTCGGCCAGAAAGGCAAGATATGATTTCTTTGCTCGTTGCGCCAAGATGACAGGATTTTCGAACGTGGCGTTGGGCCATACTGCCAATGATCAGGCAGAGACTGTTTTGATGAGGCTTATTCGAGGCTCAGGGCTTAGGGGATTGACAGGTATCCCCCCTGTAAGGGAAAGCAATGGGATAAGATTTATTCGCCCGATACTCGGGTGCGAAAGACCGGATATAATAAAATATCTGTCTTTAAGAAAGATTCAGTATAGAACGGATGAGACAAATCTTAAACGCTGCTGCACTAGAAACAGGGTGAGGTTGGATATCATTCCGTATATAGAAAGGGACTTCAATCCCTCAATAATACGCACAATTTCAAGAACCGCTGAATTGCTAAGGGATGATCTCCTGACTCTTGAAGGACTGGCTTCAAGACAAATCCTTATGCCTTATAAGAACGACGCCAACGATGAGAATAAACAACAAGGTTTATTCTCGAGAAAAACACTCATGCCGCTTTGTGTCGCCACGAAGCATGAAAATAGAAGGCTATTTTATGAACATATAACAACGCATGCCGCCGGATGGAAGGGATTTCTCCATTATAGATTAGGGAGATCCAACGGTTTAGAGCCATTGAACCTAGACGATTTCAAGGATCTGCCAATAGGGATGCAAAGGAGGATATTGCAGGGATACCTGGAGCAATTTTATGGAGAAGACGCTGCAAAAGGTATATATTTCATACATATAGATGCAATCATGAGACTTATCAATCGCACTGAGGGCGGAGGGGAGTTAAGCCTGCCCTCAGGTATAATATTATATCGCCAGGAAAGAAAACTGTTCCTCATCTCCAGAGAATTCGATTCTTGTTCTAAGGCTGATGATGTTAACACTGAGGGTGAAATCACAAATGTCTATGAGCCTGGGGAATCATTTTTTTATCCAATAAGGATTCCTGGCATTACGCATATTCCGGTTATTGATCTGACCCTGGATGCATCGATACTCTACATAAATAAAATAAAGGAAATGCCATCGGATCCCATGACAGCGTTTTTAGACTATGAGACAATAGAAGGACCTGTACAGATAAGAACGAGGATACATGGCGACCGTTTCCATCCTTTAGGTATGTCAGGTGAGAAGAAGCTTAAGGAATTTTTTATTGATGCCAAGGTTATCAGAGGGATTCGGGATATATGGCCTTTATTTGCAAACGGGTCGCATATAATCTGGGTTTTAGGGATCAGGATAGGCCATCCATACCGCATAACATCAAAAACATCGAAGGTTTTAAGGGTTGTCATTAAATAAGTAGATTTTTTTGTTGTCAAGATTAAGCAATTGTGTTATAAAATTACCTGGTTGTGATATTATTGATTAGAACCTTATTCATGCTTTACTGTTTAAGAAACTAAATGATTTAATAATTATCATTATCATTTTTAAAATTAACTATTATTTAAAAAAATAGGAGACCGGATTGGAGAATTCAAATTTTTATAAAAACCTGACCTTGTGGTTGATCCTGGGGCTAGTATTGATTCTGGTATTTAATGTGTTTAATCAAAAGAAGGAAGAAATTACAAAGATAGTGTTCAGCCAATTCATCAATGATGTGCAGAATGGAAAGATAGTACAGGTGCAGATACGCGGACAGGAGGTAAAAGGTGAGTACAAAGACGGCGTTATCTTCAAGACATACGTGCCCGATGACCCTGATTTATTCAGATTATTGCGTGAAAATAAGGTTGTTATAGAGGCAAAACCCGAGGATGGCAATTTTTGGGTGACCAATGTAATAATACCCTGGTTCCCCCTTATTCTGTTTATTGCAATCTGGATATATCTCATGAGGCAAATGCAGGGCGGAGGGGCAAAGGCCCTATCCTTTGGAAAAAGCAGGGCAAAATTGCTTAGCGCCTCCTCCCAGAAGGTTACATTTTCGGATGTGGCAGGTGTAGACGAGGCAAAGGAGGAATTGCAGGAGATCATAGGGTTTCTAAAAGATCCACATAAATTTCAAAAACTTGGGGGCAAGATCCCCAAAGGTGTCCTTTTAATGGGGCCGCCAGGAACAGGAAAGACACTCCTTGCAAGGGCCATAGCAGGAGAAGCGGATGTTCCATTTTTTAGCATAAGCGGTTCTGATTTTGTTGAGATGTTTGTCGGTGTTGGAGCCTCAAGAGTTAGAGACCTTTTTGAACAGGGAAAAAGGAATGCCCCATGTATAATATTTGTAGATGAAATCGATGCGGTAGGCCGTCATAGAGGCGCTGGCCTTGGGGGAGGCCATGATGAACGCGAGCAAACATTGAATCAGCTCCTTGTTGAGTTGGACGGATTTGAATCAAATGAGGGGGTAATAATTATCGCCGCCACAAACAGACCTGATGTGCTTGACCCTGCGCTTCTCAGGCCAGGGCGTTTTGACCGTCAGGTGGTCGTCTTGACCCCGGATGTTCGTGGAAGGCTGGGCATACTAAAGGTACACTCAAAAAATGTCCCTGTTGCTGAAGATGTCGATTTTCAGATACTTGCCAGGGGAACACCCGGTTTTTCAGGGGCAGATCTTGCAAATCTTGTTAATGAAGCAGCCTTGCTCGCGGCAAGCAAGTCGAAAACCGTTGTGGAGATGAAGGATTTTGAAGAGGCAAAAGACAAGGTTTTGATGGGCAGGGAAAGAAAAAGCCTGATCATTAGCGACGATGAGAAAAAAAGCACTGCATATCACGAGGCAGGACACGCCCTTGTCGCTAAAATGATCCCAGGGACTGACCCGATCCACAAGGTGACTATCATCCCAAGGGGGAGGGCGCTTGGACTTACTCAACAGCTACCCATTGATGAGAGGCATAACTATTCCAAAGAGTATATGGAAAACAGAATAGCCATTCTTATGGGAGGAAGGGCAGCAGAGGAGCTGGTGCTTAACACTATGAGCAATGGCGCAGGCAATGATATAGAGAGGGCAACGAATATTGCAAGGAAGATGGTCTGTGAATGGGGAATGAGCGAAAAGATGGGGCCGCTTACATTCGGCAAAAAGGAAGAGCAGATATTTCTTGGAAAGGAGTTTGCCCAGCATAAGGACTATAGCGAGGCAACAGCAGTTTTGATAGATGATGAGGTAAAACGGATTGTAACGGACAACTATAAAAAAGCCAAGGAAATCCTTCAGAAAAACAAATCAAAACTTAAAAAACTCGCAGATGCCCTTCTTGAAAACGAGGTCATGGACGGCATAGAAATAGAAAGACTTATTGGCAACTTAAGCAAGACACGCCCAAAGGCTGCCTGAAGTAAAAGATGCAAAATCTGGCAAATTCAAATTCAATACGCCCCTACTTCAATCTCAAGCTCCATGACCGTAAACTGCCATTAGGTCATGAAACCATGATTATGGGGATATTAAATGTTACCCCTGATTCCTTTTCCGATGGAGGTCTTTTTCTGGACTCGGGAAAGGCTATTGATCAGGCTGTAAAAATGTGGGAGCAAGGCGCGGATATTATAGATATAGGTGGTGAATCCACAAGACCAGGCGCAGAGCCTGTCCCGGTAGATGAAGAGATCCAAAGGGTCGTTCCTTTGGCAAAAGACATAATAAACAAAATCCCAATACCTGTGTCTGTGGACACTTATAAATTCGAGGTTGCCGAAAGGGTCCTTGATATAGGCGCGCACATCATAAACGATATAAGCGGATTGAGATTCGATAAAAGGATGCCTGGATTGTTGTCAAGATTCAATTCGCCTGTTGTTGTAATGCATATAAAAGGCACGCCAAGGGATATGCAGGAAAATCCCGCCTATACTGATCTTGTAGGGGAAATCAAGGCATATCTTGAGGAAGGCATAAGAATGGCCACAGGTGACGGTTTGGAAAGGGAGCAGGTAATAGTGGATGTAGGCATAGGGTTTGGAAAGACCGTTTCCCACAACCTTGAGCTGATAAACAGGCTGGATGAATTTCACAAGTTGGGCTGCCCTATTCTTATAGGGCCTTCACGAAAATCCTTTATTGGAAAGGTTTTGAACCTGCCGGTTCAGGACAGGCTGGAAGGCACGGCAGCGGCGGTTGCAATAGCGATATCAAGAGGCGTTCACATTGTCAGGGTCCATGACTGCGGAACGATGAAACGCGTAGCCAGGATGACGGATGCCATTCTTGACCCTTATGGGACATATTCGTAAATCATACTTTACACGGTCACAATGTATTGCCCGTAGGGCAGACTTTAATAAGACACATATTATCGGCTTCTTTTAGAAAATTTCGGATAGTCACAATGTATCGCCCGTCGGGCAGACTTTAATAAGACTGACTGAAAACCCGTATAGAAAAAAATGAAAATTCCTATGTGATCAAGTTTCTTGATCGAAGGCCCTAACTATAGATGATTTTTTTACCATGGTGGCCGCACCTAATGAAAGAATCGGGTCCTTAACGATGAGCGCTGATGAAAGGCGTTTTAATATTGCTGCCAGTCGCACCCGCGATCAGATGTGGCTTTTCCACTCCGTAACATGCGATGATTTAAGCGTCTCGTTTTTGCGACGACGTGCGCTTGAATTTTTTTAAAAAACTAAACCCACAGCAATTGCCGGCATTAATATAAAAGATCTCAGTCTGAAATCAGAGCAAGCCAATCGTTAGCATCCATTCGATAGTTGGTTCGAGGTAGATGTGGCCCTTGAAATCGCTGGCAGAAATTTATATGAAAATGATCGAACGATACTTTGTTTTTATTCATTTTCATGCTTCGTTGTGACTGTAAGGTCATGGGTTTACTTTAAATGGATATTCAGGTGTATTAAAACCTACTCTACTTTTGCACTTTTTTAAAATAAGCTATATTTTTCAATAAGATATTCGATCAAGCAAAACAACATGATTTATCAATGTTTTCA
>JAFGSM010000044.1 GCA_016934595.1 bacterium
ATTATTTTATATTAATAGTGATTATATACTGTACAAAATTGTAATATCATTGTAATATCAAATACATAATATTTCAAATATTATCAAATAATAATTATGTTCTCGATTTAAGATTGAATGTCTAAAAAAGTTTATTAAACTAATCCTTTTTAGATTAATTTTAAGCAAAATCAATGCCAACTATTCTCTTCTCCGTGGTTAATCGACTTCGACATCCTTAATGTCTCAAGATGTCTTTAAAACAATAATATTTAATACACAGTGAGTTTAGCTAATCATTTTTAGAATTATCCCAAAACGGGTAAGCCATAGATATGCATATTGCTACACAATAACAATGCATCTATTTTCATAATGATACCATAATTTAGTTTGATCAAAGACGCCAATAGGATTAATTTTTGAACAATTATCAGCCTATCCTTTTTTGGGATTGCGTCTAAAACATAATTCCCTGCGAATATCTATAATCCTTATAATTATTTAAAATATATATAGAATTAATATATAGAATTCTTTTTGAGCCATTCTGTAATAAACGTCCACTTGTCTCTAAATGTTTTTGGCAAATCACCTCTTGTTTCAGATCTATTCTTGATATTGTTTGCACAATCAATAATATATAACTATTCTCATCAAAATTATATCAACTCCCATCTGCATTGTCAATTTTTAGGGATATGAAATGTCAAGATTATTTTCAAAACAATCACTTATGACCATTCATGCTGCATAGAAGCATGGAAATAGCGCTTATTTTAATTATAGGCAAACCCTCATGAACTTTTGGAGGCCGCTACGAAAAATGAAAATAGAATCTATTCTGCGAACAAACACTTATAAGTTCATTGTGTAAAACGCTGTTTTATTGAGCAGGCATGGGCGCTCAGCCCCTCTATCTCCGCCAGAATGATAGCCTTTTCACCAATTTGTCTTAATCCCGCCTTTGAGTAATAGCTGATTCCCGATCGTTTAACAAAGTCATCCACCCCTAATGCTGAGAAAAATCTGGCTGTGCCGCCAGTAGGAAGAACATGATTTGGGCCAGCTATATAATCCCCAACAGGCTCGGGTGTATAGTAACCTAAAAAGACAGAGCCTGCATTCCTGACCTTGGAAAGCCATTGGAATGGATCCTGAACAGCCATTTCCAGATGCTCAGGGCTTAACCTGTTTGCGATATCCACAGCCTGACCGATGTCCTTCACCAAAACCATAAGGCCATACTTTTCTAAGGAGCTGCGGCAAATCTTCCTTCTTTCGAGTTTCTCTATCTGTAATTCGATCTCTTTTTCAACCTCATTTAAAAGCTCCCGTGAAGGTGTGACAAGGATGGAAGATGCCCGCTCGTCGTGTTCAGCCTGAGACAGAAGATCGGCCGCAATAAACCTTGCAGGTGCAGAGTCGTCCGCCACTATCAATATCTCGCTCGGGCCGGCCAGCATGTCTATATCCACAGCGCCAAAAACCTGTTTCTTTGCCACAGTAACATAAATATTGCCAGGCCCAACGATCTTGTCAACCTTCGGGATAGTCTCCGTGCCATAAGAAAGGGCGGCCACGGCCTGAGCCCCGCCAGTCTTGAATATCCTGTCAACCTTCGACATATCAGCAGCAACCAGTATGTAAGGATTTAAACCCTTATCGGCCTGAGGGGGAGACACGCAATATATCTCTTTTACGCCTGCTATCTTTGCAGGTATTGCACACATTAGCACTGTTGAAGGATAAGGAGCCTTGCCGCCTGGCACATATATCCCAACCCTCTCTATGGGATTTATCATCTGACCCAGTATATTTCCATTTGAATCGGGCTGTATCCATGTATTCCTGCTCTGCCTTCTATGGAATGCCTCTATATTTTCCATGGCATATCTAAGCGCATCCATGCCTTCTCTTGTGACCTGACCGTAAGCCCTTTCTATCTCCTCTGGTTTTACAATCAATTCGGCCTTTTCAAGATCGGCCCCGTCAAACCTTTTCGTATATTCCAGAAGGGAAACGTCACCATTTTTTTTAATATTTAAGATTATATCCTTAACAATATTATTCACTGCCTCATCATCAAAAGATATCCGGTCCTTGAATTCATCCAGGGCGTCCTGGAATCCTTTATCATCAGCAGATAAAATCCTCATTTCTCCTTTTCCCTCCTGATTATGGCGCCCAATCTGCCGAATTTTTCCTCTATGCCTTCATATCCCCTGTCAAGATGGTAAATCCTGGAGATGGTAGTTTTACCTTTTGCAGCGAGTCCAGCCAGGATCAGGCATGCGCTCGCCCTTAAATCAGTCGCCATCACAGGCGCCCCGCCCAGGGATTCCACACCCTTTATTATTGCAGTGTGCCCATCCAGTTTTATGTCCGCCCCCATCCTTTGAAGCTCAAGAACATGCATAAACCGGTTCTCAAAGACATTTTCCGTTATAAGGCTGACCCCCCTTGCAATTGAAAGCAAGGCCATGAACTGGGCCTGCATGTCCGTAGGAAAACCTGGATAAGGCGCTGTGTTTATGTCCACAGGCATAATATCCATGCCCTGTTCGCGCTCGACCTCAATTATATCATCGGACAAACATCTTACCGTCACGCCTGCATCCTGAAGTTTTTCAGTTACAGGGGTAAAAAATTCCTGGGGGCAGCCCTTAATCTTTACCTTTCCTCCGGCTATAGCCGTTGCCGCCATGTATGTTCCTGCCTCAATCCGGTCAGGAATAATCCTGTGATCGAATGGTCTAGGGCTGCGAGTCCCATGTATAAAAATCGAGCCCGTTCCAGCGCCTTCAACAGAAGACCCCATCTTTTTCAGCGCATCAGCCAGGTTCACCACCTCGGGTTCCCTGGCAGCATTCTCAATAATAGTATCCTCATCAATCAAGGCCGCTGCCATCATAAGATTCTCCGTGCCTGTAACTGTTGGCAAATCCAAAACAATATGTCCGCCATGCATCTTTTGGCATTCAGCCTTCACATAACCTTCATCAAGCTCTATGTCAACGCCTAGTTTCTGCAAACCCTTTAAGTGGAGGTCGATGGGTCTCGCGCCTATTGCACAACCGCCTGGAAGGGCAACCTCAGCCCTTCCGAATCTGGCAACCAGAGGGCCTAAAACAAGAGCGGATGCCCTCATGGTCTTAACCAGCTCATATGGTACCCGGCAGGGGCAGACCTTTGATGTTTCAATAAAAACGCTGCCACGGCTGTCTTGTTCAATCCGGGATCCCAAAAGCCTCAATAATTCGAATAAGGTTGTCACATCCCGGAGCTTGGGAAGGTTAGTTATTCTTGAATTCCCTGCTGTCAAAAGAGCGGCGGCAAGTACAGGCAATGCCGCATTTTTTGCCCCACTTATATGGACTTCTCCGAAAAGGGGATGCCCCCCTTCTATTATCATGATATCCAACGGTTATCTCCCTATCATCCTGTAAATCATGATCTGTTTAACGCTCTAACTTTTTGGTAACCGTAATATCCTGTTTCCTATATATATCGTATCGCATTATGAATTTATCCGTTACATTGCCTAAGGAATTGTCCGCAAATAATTTGAACAAATTTAGACCTTCACCATGCTTTCGATATATAAAAGCCCTCTGTGGCATGTATGAGTTATTTGCGGACAGCTTCTAAATTGGCTTCAAAATGTCTCCTGTTAAGGAATAATTTTAATGATCAGGGACGTTTGGCTCTCACCACCCTGTCCAATCCAGCATAATCCTTAATGACAGCTATATCCTGGTATCCCTGGCTAATCAGCATATCTTTAACATCCTTG
The DNA here is from genome assembly GCA_016934595.1 of bacterium. Lineage (GTDB taxonomy): Bacteria > SZUA-182 > SZUA-182 > DTGQ01 > JAFGSM01 > JAFGSM01. The sequence continues at coordinate 3,776 of JAFGSM010000044.1, forward strand.
GCCTGTCCTTCCCCTATCTCCATAATGATATGCCCGTTCTGATTTAAAAAGCCAATGGCATCAGGTATCAAACGGCGATAAAAAGACAGCCCGTCTTCGCCGCCATCCAGGGCGAGCTTCGGTTCAAATTCCCTGATCTCTGGTTGAAGGCATCCTATTTCGTTTGTGGGTATATAAGGAGGATTGCAAAGTATCAAGTCAAAACATCCTTCGCCAGCGCTCTTAACAGGGTCAAAAAGGTCTCCTAAAAAAAGCCGTATTCGATCCGAAACCTTATGCCTCATAGCATTTCTTCTCGCAAGATTAAAGGCTTCAGGAGATATATCAGCGGCGCAAAAAAAGGATGATGGGCATTCTTTTGCAAGGCTTATTGCTATATTCCCGCACCCTGTGCATATATCAAACATCTTTGATCCATGTCTTGCCATTCCAGCCGCAATCTCTACAAGATGTTCAGTTTCCTGTCTAGGTATAAGCACACTAGGAGAAACATAAAAATCCAATGACCAAAAACCCCACTCTCCAATAATATATTGCAGGGGTTCCCTTCTTGATCGCCTGATTACTGATGACCGGAACCGGTTCAGTTCCGGTCCCATCAAAGGCTGTTTATAATGAGTATAAAGCCATATCCTTTCCACTCCTAACGAAAAGGCTAAAAGCAGCTCTGTTTCGAATCTAGGCCGGTCAATGCCCAGGTCTTTAAAATAAAAAGCCGTCCATTCCAAAATACCTCCTACAGTCCAAACCTTATCCAAATCAGGCCACCTTTTTGAGCTCTTCGGCTTTGAAATAAGCGATAAGGGCATCTATTACCTCGTCCAATTTCCCTGATATAATGTCATCCAGCTTATGGAGTGTTAATCCTATCCGGTGATCTGTGACCCGGTTTTGAGGGAAATTATATGTCCGTATCTTCTCGCTTCTGTCTCCTTTTCCAATCTGAGACCGGCGATCCTCGGCAATCTGCTCATCTTGCTCCTCCTGATATTTTTTAAGCAGGCGTGCCCTTAATACCCTCAATGCCTTGGCCTTATTTTTGTGTTGAGATTTTTCATCCTGGCAGCTCACAACAAGGCCTGTTGTAAGGTGTGTGACCCTTATAGCTGAATCGGTCGTATTTACACTTTGTCCACCATGTCCAGATGACCGGAATATATCAACCCTTATATCCTCCGGTTTGATATCAACCTCAACCTCCTCAGCCTCAGGTAAAACTGCCACGGTGACGGCAGATGTATGAATACGTCCTGATGCCTCTGTTACGGGCACCCTCTGCACCCTGTGTACACCCATCTCGTATTTTAAATGACTGTATACCTTTTGACCCTGTATGGCAAGTATGATCTCTTTGAACCCTCCGGATCCTACTTGATGAGAGCTGATAACCTCTGTCTTCCATCCTTTACTCTCCGCATATCGGGCATACATCCTGGTAAGGTCGCCGGCAAACAAAGCTGCCTCTTCTCCGCCGATACCTGCCCTGACCTCCAGTATAATATTTTTATCATCATTGGGATCCTTTGGAAGAAGAAGCATCTTTAGTTCTTTCTCCAATTTTTCCTTCTCGGCGACAAGCCCATCGGCCTCAATTTTCGCGAGTTCTCTCAATTCTTCATCCTCTGATTCTTCTTCAAGGATATGTTTTGCCTCCTCCAGCCTCTTTTTAGTTTCTTTGTATTCTCGGTACTTTACTACGATTTTCTCTATTTCAGCCTGTGATTTTGCATATTCTCTGTATTTAGAAGCATCTGAAATCACCTTTGGATCGCTTAATAAACGATTTAGTTGTTCGTATTTTTGATCAACCTGATCTAATTTGTCAAACATTGCCTTCCCCGCTAGGCTTTAAACGGCCATAATCTGAGTTTATTAATATGAAATATTATGACATATTTTATTAATACTATGTCACTATGTTTTAGTAAATAGGTTTTATTAAAATTAGATAAAGAGCTGGTTAAGGATAAGCTAGTAAAATGGCAGGCAATTCAGATTTTCTAGAAGTTCTGTCTCGGCGACCTCAGCCAGATTACAAAATGCCTTTTTTACTTTAGCAGAAAAGCCGCAAGACATCTGCCCTTCAGGGCAAGGGCCTGTTATACATGCAGGACCGGAGTTTTCAAACAGGGTTGGTGAAGTCATGTATACCTTATGAAGCATCAATACAGCCAGTGCCCTAATCTCCCATTGGGCCCTTTGACAGCATCTATATCTAAAAAAATGCCGCAGTTCCCTGGCATTCATGGTTACAGTAATTTTTGTCTCTGCCGCATTAGGAAGGATATAACGGGCATCCTCTTGCTGTATCCCCGCTTCTACCCATCTGTCATAAAGTTCGTATACCCTCTCCATTAAATCCTCAAATCCTAACACCATTTGTGGCTTATCCTTAAAGCAAGGAGGGATAACATACTTGAGACCGCCTTCCTCCCTCACATATCTTTGGCTTCTCTGTGAATATGAGGCGACCCTGTGCCTTACTAGTTGATGAGTGGTTACCCTTGAAATGCCTTCGATTAAAAATGTATAGGATGCGTGTTCTAAAACCGATTGGTGCCCCAGTGATACGATCTTGCGGACAAAGGAACTTTGATCCTTTTCGTGTACCGATTCCACCAAGTCATCGATGTCCAGTGAGGAGTAGCAAAGCTTGGCTGCGGTTGCCACAGCCTTTTCAGGATCAGGTGTGTGACGTAATAAAATGACTTTTGGGCTGACTCTCCTTTTCGTTGCGTTATCTGGCTTTTTCATTTCTTGTCTTTTCCAGCCTTCTTATACCTCCTTTGGAACTTTTCTACTCTTCCTGCCGTATCGACCAGCTTTTGCTTTCCTGTAAAAAATGGATGGCAACTGGAGCAAATCTCCACGTGCATCTCCTCCACGGTAGAGCCTGTATGAAAAACAGCGCCGCAGGCACACATAATGGTTGCGTCATAATATTTTGGATGTATATCCTTTTTCATTTTAGCCAATACCTCCTGATCATCATAATCGTGTGTTCAATCCTCCATCTTGTTCATTGCGTTAAGAAACTCTTCATTATTTTTTGTAGATTGTATTTTTTCTAATATAAACTCCATTTTTTCTCCAGGGGTCAGAGGCTGCAATATCTTTCTCAGCATCCATATCCGCTGCAGTTCCGCTTGTTTGAGAAGGAGTTCTTCTTTCCTGGTTCCGGATCGGTCGATTTCAATGGCAGGGAATACCCTCTTGTCAACAAGTGTTCGATCTAGATGTATTTCCATGTTGCCTGTCCCCTTAAATTCCTCAAATATTACATCATCCATCCTGCTTCCGGTATCTATCAGTGCAGTTGCAATAATCGTAAGGCTGCCCCCCTCTTCAATATTTCTTGCCGCTCCAAAAAATCTCTTGGGCTTCTGAAGTGCATTGGCATCAATCCCACCCGAAAGCACCTTGCCGCTTGGCGGCGTAAGGGTGTTATATGCACGGGCAAGCCTTGTAATACTGTCAAGGAGTATAACAACATCATGCTTATATTCAACAAGCCTTTTTGCCTTTTCCATAACCATATGCGCAACCTGAACATGTCTGGTTGGCGGCTCGTCAAACGTAGAGCTTACAACCTCTCCCTTAACGGAACGTTCCATGTCCGTAACCTCTTCAGGACGCTCATCAATAAGCAAAACGATCAAAATAATCTCAGGATGGTTGACAGTAATACTATTGGCAACAGACTGAAGAAGCATGGTTTTCCCCGCCCTGGGGGGGGATACAATCAACCCCCTTTGTCCCTTTCCGATCGGAGTCAACAGGTCCATAACCCTTGTTGAAAGGCTGCCATTTTCGGTCTCCAGTTTAATCCGATCCTGAGGATAAAGAGGTGTAAGGTTGTCAAAAAGGATCTTGTCTTTGGCTTGGTCTGGCTCTTCAAAATTAATAGACTCGACCTTGAGTAGGGCAAAATATTTTTCCGTATCCTTTGGAGGTCTGATCTGTCCGAATATCGTATCTCCAGTCTTGAGGTCAAACCGTCTAATCTGTGAAGGAGATACATAGATGTCATCCGGTCCAGGCAGGTAATTATAATCAGGCGCCCTTAGAAATCCGAAACCATCAGGAAGGGTCTCAAGCACCCCCTCACCATAAATAGATCCGTTCATCTCTGTCTGCGCTTGCAGGATACGAAAAATCAGGTCCTGTTTTCTCATGCTACTGGTGGATTCTACACCCAATTCCTTGGCCACTTTATTCAATTCACCAATAGTCTTTTCTTTTAACTCAACAATATTCATCTTCTAATCCTTCTTGATCTCCCCTCTTTGGGAGGCAATCGTTTATACAATTTTACATATACCTTTTGCAGTTTCTCTTAACCTTTTATATCCATCATTCATAAAATCTAATGTTGACCGTTATAACGATTTATGACAGTTTACCAGATGGCTGGGATTCTGATATGCATCATCCAAACTTAAATCAAGAGCAGCTTGAAATATTCAATAGTGATATGCCTGATATCGAAATATATTTAAGAGGCTATTTTTTTAAAATGATACCCCATAAATAAAATTTGTCAAGGCTCTATTGAAAACTCATAACAATTCATCCATCTTTACATTTTGACCGATTAAAAATCTGCGTAGCTTTTTTAAGGCCGAACCTTCGATTTGTCTTATCCTTTCTCGCGTTACACCATATTCCCTCCCGATCACTTCAAGGGTTTTCGGCTCCCCCTTCAGCAAACCGAAACGTTGAAGTATAATATCCTTTTCCTGGTTGTCCAAGATATTAAGCAGGATGGCGATATACTTTTGACGATTTTTCGAGATGATCGATTTCATTGGAGATTGAGATATATCATCTTCATATTTGAACTCGTTTCCAACAGTGCCTTTCATCTCCAGATATCTCTCAATCGATATGTTTTCTTTAAATGCAGCAAACATCCTTTGGGCTTTCTTTATCGGCAACCTCATCTCATAGGCAAGTTCCTCAGAAGTCGGATCGCGTCCCAATCTCTGAATCATATTTCGAAGCAGCCTCAAAAAACGGTTCATGGTCTCTGTCATATTAATCGGCAATCTTATTGTATTTGAATATTTCGCAATGGCCCGGAGCATATACTGTCTGATCCACCATGTGGCATAAGTGCTGAATTTATAACCCCTGTATGGATCAAACTTCTCTACTGCCTGTATAAGCCCAATATTTCCTTCTTCAATTAAATCCAAAATAGGCAGGCCGTGATTTGAGTATTTCTTTGCAATGCTCACCACCAGACGAAGATTGCCTTTTATCATTTCAGCCCTGGCCACCTGATCTCCATTTCTGACCCTGACTGCAAGTGCGAATTCCTCTTCAGGTCTCAACATACTGATATGACTTATCTCTTTATAATAGGCGCTCGCCGGATCAAAGATGTCCTGACCTGCCTTTCTTGTCAGGAAAGGGGCTTTTCCCAATCCTGACGACTCTTTCTTTTCCCTCCATAAACTGGAGAAATGGCTGTCCTGGGAATTGTCCTGATCAGAAAGCAGACACATATTCTTTATCCCTGATGGTCCTTCGAATGCGATTAAATTTGCCATTTAGTATTAATTTACAGATTTGGAAGATACAGCAGCGGATCAACAGGTTTTTTGTTTTTGCGGATCTCAAAATGAAGATGCGCTCCTGTGGAACGTCCTGAAACACCAACCTCTGCTATTATCTGCCCTTTTTCAACCCTTTCTCCTGCCTTAACCAGATTCACCCTGTTATGGGCATAGACGCTGGAGAATTCCTCGTTGTGTTTAATGATGATCATATTGCCGTAACCAGACATCTTGTCTCCATCGTAAATGACTCGTCCTGATGCTGTTGACACAATCGGTGTGCCGATAGGTGACGAGATATCTATCCCCGAATGATGGATCGGCCCTTCGTTCTTGAACCCTCTGGTTATGGTGCCTTTCAAAGGCCATATAAAGCTGGGGGACCTTTCCATGCTATACTCTGTCTTCCTCGGAAGATATATCCTTTTGCCAGCAGGGATGTTTGAAACATCGTCTATATTATTATATCGGATGATATCTTCTAAAGGCACCCCATATCTCTTTGAAACTCGCCATAAGGTCTCCCCTCTTTTCAATATATGGTATTGAGGCAAATCAATCACACGTCTGGCAGGGGATTTTGGAGTACAAGCCTGTTTATAAGTGCATTGAGATAAAAATAGACAGCTAAAAAAGATGATGCCAAAGAAACAAAACAAAAGCAAATGCTTTTTCTTATTATTATATACCGCCTTTTTAAAAATTTTTAAGCCTGATTCTCTTTCATTTAGAATATTAGATCGGTTATGGTCGGGGCGAGAGGATTTGAACCTCCGACCTCCTACTCCCGAAGCAGGCGCGCTAACCAG
>JAFGSM010000045.1 GCA_016934595.1 bacterium
ATTATAAATTTGATGTCTATTTTGGCGATATAATCCTGGTTTTTCAGAATCTAAATTACTTTTTACGATGCCATCAATTATGGCCGTTTAAAGTATAAAATACAAAGCGCCCGAAACAATCAAATATAACCGAACTTATTGTAATATCTGGTCTGAAGAATGTCAAATATTTTTCCGTTCTTTTCCCTTCTCTCAAGAAAAAAACAGGTAATGCTTGCAGCGTGGAAAAAGGGTTAAAGTCAAATTGCACAATATGCCGTGGACATAAATCATATCTTATCTTTAGATGCGCCGTTTTTTAGCAATTCTCATTATGGCGCTTTTAACACAGCATATTGTGCCATCGTCATCTTCATATGCTCTATATGGTCTATAAATTGGTCATAATGAGAATTGCTGGCCGGTTTCACAACATGTTGAAAAGTTACTGCTAAAGGCATAATATTTGCATATTTTTCAATTAATTGATTTATTAATGAATTGATGATCATTATGCGGTCTGATAAAATGATATATCTACAAATGGCCATGGAATCATTGATAATAGAGTGAAAATGGACGTTATGACTGATAACCGCTTACATCCCATCAAAATATGGAATAGCATTAGAGGAAGGCTTTTTCTCTTAACAACCGCAGTTTTAGCCCTTGCCTTGACCGCCCTTGGTCTATTTATCCTTAATCTCTTCAGATCCCATTTATTAAATGACAAGAGGATGGAAATTTTCCATATAGCGGAAAAGACCAGCGAATTAGTGGAGTCACATATAGATGACATAATAGATAAGGTAGTCAAGGAGCTTTTTTCCGGTTCACGGATCTGGTTATACGAAAAAGGGCGTATCTCTGATATACGTCCTGATCTTGAGGCATTGCTGGGCAAGTTGCAGGATGTCCAATCCCTTTCGATTTCTGATATTTGGGGAAACAGGCTGATCAGGGTTCTAAGAGAGGATCCTGTTTCAAAGGATATTTTAAAAGAAAAGGCTAATGAAGAAAAGATTAAATCCGCGATAGAAGATAATGTTTATATTGGTAATGTATATCCTGCCGGCAGGGCAGCGCCGATGGTGGATATCTCTGTTCCGCTGACAGCAGTCGATGGAAATGCCGCAAGACATATACTTACCGTTACAATAAACCTGAACGGTATCTATAAGATACTTGAGGAAATTGAACTGGATACAGTTCGGGAGATTTTTATTGTTGACACAAACGGCTGGGTCATTACATATCTGTCCAGGACTATCGGCCTTAAAACCCCTGGCATTAAAGGCGTTTCATCATTTTGGGGCAATATCGGACATATCAAAAAGGTTCGGGATTATCTTTCGGGCTTGAGTGAGATGAGTTTTAAGAAGCCTGTTATTTATAAGAACATGCACATGGAAGATGTGCTTGGGGTAGTGGCTGTTTGTTCAAAGTTGAAATGGGGCGTGATTGTTGAGGAACCTCTTAATACAATACTTGATCCAGTTGGGCCTATGATGAACAGATATATCATAGCAGCTGTATTGGTTTTTATCCTGTTTTCCATTTTTATCTTCATTCTTATAGGTTTTGCTACTACCCCGCTGATGCGGCTTTATAGGTCAACTCAGACCCTGAGAGGAGAGACGGGGTTGATTCCTTTTCAGGGAGATGATGAGGCAGGAAGGATTGCGCTGAATATCAACAGTTTGATCAAGGAGTGGTGCAAAAAAGATGAGCATCTGAGGCAGAGATACAAGGATATGGAGACCGTCATGAATAAGGAGTTTGAACAGACACACAACCGGCTTGAACAGTTGACAGAGGAGCTGAATGCATCAAAAGAGGAACTATTGAAAGAGAAAGGTTTAGCTGACGTCTTGACCGGGGTCTCGGGTCTTTTTATAGTGGGCCTTGATCTGCATGGAAGGGTTATAATCATTAATAAAAAGTGTGAGGAGATGCTGAAGTTCAGATCTGAGGAGATAACAGGCAAAGGCTGGTTTGATTTGGTTTATCCTTCGGGGGCTAGGGATTTGGCAGAAGCCCATTTTAGAGATGCGCTTGATGGGAACACCTTGGAAATAGTTGAAGATCAGATTTTGACCAAGGATGGGCAGCCATTAAACATCTCCTGGCTTATTAGGGTAATAAATGATTCAAACGGCATGGCAGAAAGGGTTATTTTGATCGGTGAAGACACCGGTCAAAAACACAAAATGGAAGAAGAATTGTTGGCAAAAAATGCTCAGCTAGTCAAGAACAATGAAGAGCTTGAAAATGTACTTTCGATCGTATCGCATGACCTCAAAAATCCCCTGTATATATTAAAGGATTTTGCCTCCATACTGCTTCAGGACTATCAGGATGTTTTAAATGAGGACGGCCTCTATTATCTTGAGCGGATCAAGGCTAATGCAGAGCATATGGAAAAGTTGATCGTGGACCTTCTGGAGTTGTCGAGAACAAGCAGGGTAAAAGGCGATTGGCAGGAGTGCGTCATCTCGGACATCGTAAACAGGGCGATCGAGGAATTTCAGGAAAAAATAAAGGACAAAGGTATACGTATAAGTGTGTCTGGCCATTTTCCAATATGTGTGTGTGAGCCAGAAAGGATACTTCAGGTGTTTATGAATCTTTTGTCAAACGCGATAAAATTTATGAGTAGCGCCAGAGAGCCTGTAATAGAAATCGGTTATAAAGACACAAAGAATGAGCACGAATTTTATTTAAAGGATAACGGTATCGGGATCGATAAAGAGAATCACGAGAAAATTTTTGTAATATTTCAAAGGGTCCAGGATGTCGAGGGTATTGAAGGAACAGGGGTTGGCCTTACTATTGTGAAGAAGATCGTTGAGGATCATGGCGGACGTGTATGGGTGGAATCCGAGAAAGGCAAGGGATCAACCTTTTATTTCACTATATCTAAGGCAATTACAAAATCAGCGGCAAATCAGAGATTGAATCAGACACAGAAAAAGGCTGTCTGAGAAAGATTGCCTGCATGGTAACTACCAAATATTGTATTAATATATATAATCAGTTGACCTTAAATCCTCCGTATATGTTCTGGAGTAATATCCTCGCATCCATATAGTCAGGACGTATCTGCAAGGATTTTTTAAGATATATGATCGCCTGTTCGGTTTTGCTGTTGTCCAGGCTTAACTGGGCTAATTTGTAACAGGCCACATAATCGTCCGGCCAAATATCTATAATATTTTTCCATTCATTAATCGAATTATCGATATCCCCGAGACTGTAATATGAGTCGGCAAGGCCGATATGGGCGTCCCGATTGATTGAATTATACTTAATGGATTCTTTAAATTTTTCCATCGCCTTCTTGAAATGCTTTTGCCTGACATAAATACCGCCGATATTACCAAGGGCCGCTGAAATCACAACAGGATCCTGAGTGAAGGAAAGCATCTCCTGAAATTTTTTTTCGGCCATGTCCAGATGGTTTGTCTTTAGATAAACATTCCCCAGATTATAATGGATATGTTCAGCCTTGTTATTGATTTGAATGGCCGTTTTAAATGATTTTATGGCCTCGTCCGGCATGCATAAAAGATCGTATATTAAGCCCAAAATATTCAAGGCATCAAAATTTTGAGGATCAATTTTGGTGATTTTTTGAAAACTGATTAATGCCTCTTTGGGCCGCCCTAAACTTATATAACGCAATCCTACAGAATAAAGGGCCATTTTATTGTCAGGGTCTTCTTTCAGCACCTCTTCATATTTCTGAATCGCTTTGTCAAAATCCTCTTTTTCCTCTAAACCTCTGGCCTCATCGATCTTCGCCAGCAGGTGGGCTTTGTCCTTAGGGTCTGGGAGCAAGAGGTCGGGTTGATCCCCTGAACCTTCATCTGTTGACCCGCTGAATGCTATATATCCAAGACTTTGCAGCCTTTCCCTCGTCTCAGCGGAGATTGAAACGGATTTAGCCTCTTCTTTGGAATGAGATTTTACCAGAAGTTCTTCTTTGAGGTCTTGATACATTTTTTTCAAGGATTCCGCCTTTTGTGTATCTATCGATAACAGGTTTTTCTTTTCGTGGGGGTCTTTTTTGAGATTATATAGTTCGGGTTTAGGCGCATGTATATATTTCCATCCATCAGCAGTTACAATCCCTTCAAGAGGCGACCAATTCAGATTTAATTTGGAATATACAGACTCACAGTAAAGATCGAGGCTTATTTCCTTCTTTTCGCCTTTGAGGAGAGGAACAAGGCTTGTGCCCTGGATATAGGTGTCTTTTGGCTGGATGCACAGAGATTCCAAAATGGTAGGCATGATATCTATCGTCCTGACCATAGATAAAACCTTTTTATTCTTTTTGAATAGCTTTGGGTGGCTTATAATAAGGGGAACCCTCAGTGTGGTGTCGTAAATGAAAAGCCCGTGGGTCTGTTCATTATGTTCCCATAAGCCCTCTCCGTGATCGCCAACTATGATGATACATGTATTTTCCATGATGGATAATTTTTTTATTTCCTCCAAAAGGCGGCCTATAAAATGATCTGTGTAAGCTATCTCGCCGTCATAAGGATTGTCCTTGTAAGTGGCGTCAAAAGGGGGAGGCGGAGAATACGGTGCGTGAGGATCGAAATAATGAACCCAGAAGAAAAAAGGGTCTTTATGATTTTGATTGAGCCATTTTCCGGCTATACCGGTAACATCTTCTGCTGTTCTTAGATTTTCGCTGTTTTCACTATAGTCTTTTATTTCGCCGGTGTTTTGTAAGAAATGATCATCATAATCGTCAAATCCCTGACTTAGCCCAAAATGGGAGGCGAGGACATAGGAAGCGACAATAGCGCCTGTTTTGTAACCCGAGCCTCGCAAGATTTCGGCCAGGGTCTTTGCAGTTCCTTCGAGTATGAATCCACCATTATTTTGAATGCCGTGCTGGATGGGATACCTTCCTGTCATCATGCTTACATGGGATGGAAGTGTCAGGGGAACCGGTGAGTAGGCATTGGCAAACAGAACCCCATCCCTGGCCAGATTATCTATATTGGGGGTCTTGATATCTTTATTTCCATAGCATCCAAGATGGTCGGGTCTTAACGTATCTATGGTAATAAGAAGGATATTGGCCGAATTCTTGGGGCTGGAAGCGAAGGCAGTGATTTGCCCTGATACTGATAAAAAGATAACTAAAAACGCGGATAATAAAAGTATATTCCTTTTTGCAAAAAACATAACTCTCCTCTTAATGATATGGTTTCCATTCAATGATATATGGATCATTATTGCAATAAAAAGCGCTCTATTTACTCTATCGGCAATAAATCAAGATTGAAGCCCTATGAGGCTGTCCGAGAACTCATTTTGAATATAAAAAATCGATCGTATATTACAATATTGATCTTTAAATCACAGTATAATCTGTATTTTTTTATTGAATTTATAGTTGTCGGACA
>JAFGSM010000046.1 GCA_016934595.1 bacterium
GCCAGTTTGTCCCGGTCAAGGGCGACATGGACCTCGCGCTTAGCGCCGCCGATCAACTGGACATCCGCCACGCCTGAGAGCACCGTGATCCGGTTGCGCAGGGTGTTGTCCGCATAGTCATATATTTCATCAATAGGCGCCTCGCCGGTCAGGGCCAGGGTGATGATAGGCTTGGCATTCACGTCGAACTTGAGTATCTTGGGGTCCTCCACATCCTGAGGGAAGTCCGCTTTGATGAGATCCAGCTTTTCCCTTACATCCGTGGCTGCGATATCCACATCCACATCCAGATCAAACTCCAGCAAATTCTGGCAGAGATTCTCCATACAGGCGGAGCTAACGTGTTTGAGACCATCTATGGTGACCACGGCATCCTCGATGCGTTTGGCCACATCCGTCTCGATCTCTTCAGGGCTCGCCCCCGGATACACCGTGACAATGGTGATGTAGGGCATGTCCAGCCTGGGCATCAGCTCAAGCCCCATCTTGCGCCATGAGTTCAGCCCCAGGAGAAGCAGGCCGATGATCAGACAGGACATGGCTATGGGTCTTTTTAAAGAGGCATCGGATAGAAACATCAGCCTTCCCCCCTTTGAATTCTGACTGCGGCGCCGTCATTCAGCAGGAACTGGCCCATGGTGACAATCGGGGTATTTTCGGGTAGTTTTGAATCCCTGATCTCGGTCCAGCCATCCGTCTCCAGCCCGGTGTTCACCTCGATCATGCGGGCTGTTTGATCCTGAACGGTGAATATCACGGACCGCTCACCACGGATCTGCACGGCATCGGTGGGAACACCGAGTCCATCCCGCCTTTCCAGAAGAATGGCGACCTCAGCCAGGGCGCCGGGCACAAAGTTCTCGGGAGGATCTTTTATTAGGCACTTGACCTCGAAGGTGCGCAGTTGAGGATGAATGGTGGGGCTTTTATATGTCACCGTCCGGTCCCTCAATTCATCCCCGTAGACCTTGATATACATGGGGGTTTCTTCGGGGATGATCCGGTCGTAATATTCGGCGGGCAGATATGCGGAGACCTCTATCACCGAAGGGTCCTCTATCCTGAGCACAGGCTGTCCCGGCTGGGCCATCTCCCCAATCTCCCGGATCTTCCGGCTTATCCTCCCTGTAATTGGGGCATAGACCAGGGCGTCCCTGAGGTCTTTTTCGGCAATGGCCAGAGCGGCCTCAGCCTTTTTTTCCTTCTCCCCGGCAAGATCCACGGACGTCCGGGCATACCGAAGCTGCGCCTCTGTCTGTTTATATCTGGATTCCTGGCCCTCCATGGCCTCTGCGGTGACCGCCTTTTTCTGAAAAAGGCGCTTGAACCGCTCATAGTCGATCTCTGCCTTATGAAAATCCGCTTGTACCCGTTCCAGGTTCGCCTCCGCCTCTATCCGTGCATATTTGGTTACGGAAACCTCCTGCGCCTCCTTTTCCACATTCCTTTTAAGCTTCAAGGCATCGATCTGAAAGAGCCGGGTCTTCCCTGCCACAACCCGGTCGCCTTCATCCACAAAGATATTTTCGATAGCGCCCGGCGTCCGTGCGGATACCACGGCAAAGTGCTTTGCCTCCAGTGTGCCATGAACATTCAACCTCTCCTCGAACTTCCGGATGCGAACAGGTGTGGTCACCACTGGGATGCGTTGTTCTTCGGTGGTCTTATTTATGGCATTTTGTGCCAAGCCCTTTCCCCCTGTGCGGATAGAAAAGGCCCATGCCGTCACGCAGACTATTAACATAAGAAGTATATAAATCATTTTACGGTTATTTCTCATGTTTCTGCTCCTTTGTAATATCCATATCACTCTGATTAGAAACAAATTCTTGTTTAACCGGTACCTCACGCCTCCCTTGATTCCCCTGATGGTATGCCTCTGACAGGCTGGCTATTAGATTCATGTAGGTTTCATCCTCAAAATCCCTTCCCAGTACATTCAATAGGGTAGCTATGCTTACCTGCCTTATAAAACGGGCGTTTGTGACATTGGACCCAGCGCCTTCCGATTCAGCGATAGCAGCGAGCCTTTCTGAAGGTTTAACCATCCCCTCCTCCCATTGCGCCTCGATCTCCGCCAGGCGGCCTTCTGCCACTGCAAGGGATTTTTCCGCAAGGGCAAGGGCATCATCTGCGTTTTCGAGATTCAGGTACGCCTTGATAACCTGAAGCATCATGGTGAGACAAGCCTCTTCTCTTTGCACTGTAGCCTCCCTTTCCCTTTCACGGGCTGCCTTGTATTCGTTTATGCTGGCAAAACCATTGAAGACGGAAAGCACGCCGGCAAGCCCGCTCATCCAGTAATCCGGATCAAAGACATAGGAGTCGGAGGTGTGGGTAAAGCTGGCAAAACCCATAAGGTTTGGGAGAAAGTTCGTGATCGCGATCCTTGCATGATCCTTGCTTATTTCCACCGTACGGTCTGAAATGTGAAGCTGAGGGTTATGAAGAAGGGCCTGAAGAACAAGCTCCTCAAGGGTCCCATCCGGGGGCTTGAGGGGCACTTCGGTAAGTAGCCGGATCTCCGCAAGTGGTGAAAGCCCCATTGCAACGAGGAGGCATGCCTTCGCATCTCTAAGACCCCGTGCGGTATTGTTCAGTTCCATGCGCCTTGCAATCACCATAGCCTCCGCCTGTTTCATCTGCCATTCACTCACCAGGCCTTCACTATAATAGACACTTATTTGATCCTGAAGGGTCTCTGCAGAAACAACACTGCTTGCCAGGGAGTTTCCTTTTTCCTCAAGGGCAAGGCATTGATAGTAAAGGGCAGTCACCTGCATGGTGACCATCTGGCGTGTATACTCCAAAAGCAGTCCGCCGATCTCTTCACCCCGCTTGTGCATGGCATAGAGATACCATGTGGAAGGCGCAAGGATTGGCATCTGTGCCTCCACCACAAATTTTAAGATATCCGTGTCGTGCGTGCCTCGATAGGTTGGACCCGTTGGGCCTTCACCTGCCTTTACCATAGGCTGATGATCCCATAAGGTATAATCCGCCTTTAACTCCAGGCTGGGGAGAAAATTGGCGAATGCGGTCTTTCTTTCAAGTTTTTTGATCCTGGCCTGAATCTGTGCGGTCTCACCCTGCAGGTTGTTTCTAAGGGCGATCCGGACGCAATCCTCCAGGGAAACCTCTTTGTCCTCAGGCAATTCCTTTCGGGTCAATTCGGCCAGGCCCTTTTGATAGGTATGCGCATGACCTTCCCTGCTCTCTTTAGAGGATGTGGCGCAGCCTGCATGAATAAAAGCAACCAATAAGGCAAGGCACAAGGGCATATAGGGTATATAAAAAAAACAAATTTTAATAGCGATTTTCTTTGATAACAAAACAGGCTTGCTTATACGCATGTTTTACTCCCTTGGCAGGGGAAGACCCAGTACCGAAATCACGGCCTTTGCAGTCTGATCCGCTGCCTTATCGATGAATGCCTTATCGTAATCCTCTTTTTTCAGGGCCATCAGGATCGGAACACGGCAGAGGGAATAGAAAAAGATTTGCCCAACGACAAGAAAATCGAGCAGATATCCATCCTGCGTATTGGCCGATGGATTGGCCTTCTGGATAAAGGCGACAAATGCCTCCATATCCGGACGAAACACCTCCTCGACAAGGGATTGAAGGGATGGGGATGGATCCTGCAGTGCCCGCATCACCAACATGTTGAACCATCGCGGCTGTTTTTTGGAAAAATGAAAGGAAAAGGTCTCTTTCACATATCGGTATAAAAGCGCCGATGCCTCACAGGGGTCTATATCCTCCCCAACCTCCTTAAAAAAATCGACTGCATGGACATCTTTTTCATGGGAGATGACGTAGCGGAAGGTTTCCGCATAAAGGTTCTCCTTGCTGCCGAAGTGGTAGTTTATGGCAGCGATATTAACGCCGGCCTTTTCCGCTATGGTGCGTATGCCAGGCCCATCCAGCCCGGACTCGGCAAAGAGCTCCCCCGCGGCCTTGATAAGCGCCAATTTGGTTCCTTCGGGTTCCTGATACATTGATTTATCCTCCATCCGTATTAATGATATAAAAAGTATAAAAAGGTTTATGATATCGCGCAAGAGGTTCAAAGATTCCATCGTATGCTTTTAATCTTATCGGTATATAAGCAAGTATAATTCAAACGGTTGATTTTTTCAAACGTTTGTTTTAAACATTTGACATGCTGGATACATCATGGATTTATTCATTTTCATCCAGCATTATCATCCAGGCTGCGTTTAGTGCTGTGGCAGGATATCGTCAAAGGGATGCCTGTTCACTTGCCAAGGCGCATCAGATTAGGATATCATACTCCATAGGTGATAGATCATATGCAGATGGAAAATCAATTACAAAAATATTTTGGATTCGATTCGTTCAAGAAAGGACAGAAAGAGGTTGTTCTGAGGGTCATTAGCGGCCAATCCGCCGCTGCGATCTTCCCTACCGGTGCTGGAAAATCCCTCTGTTACCAATTGCCTGCCATGCTGCTGCCCCACATGAGCCTCGTTGTCTCTCCGCTGCTTTCCCTGATGAAGGATCAGCTCGATTTTCTCACCGCCCATCGAATCCCTGCTGCCCGGCTGGATTCAACCCTTGCCAGAAAGGAATATAATGATATCCTTGAAAAGGCAAAGAGAGGGGAACTGAAGATATTGATGATTTCAGTTGAGCGATTCAGAAATGAGCGGTTTCGCCATCACCTTCAAAACATGAAGGTCTCAATCCTTGTCATTGATGAGGCCCATTGCATCTCCGAATGGGGGCACAATTTCAGGCCTGAATATCTGAAGCTGCCTGTGTATAAGCAGGAGTTTGGGATAAAACAGGCGCTGCTTCTCACGGCGACAGCCACACAGAGGGTTGTCGATGACATGTGTGACAAGTTCGGGGTACCCAAGGAAAATGTCGTCATAACCGGATTCTATCGTGAAAACCTCTTCATCCAAATAACCCCCACAGTGGAGACGGAAAAGGATACCTATCTTCTGCAGAGAATCCACGAATCGCCAAAGGCCCCTACGATCGTCTATGTGACACTACAGAAAACAGCAGAGGATGTTGCTGATTTCCTTTGCTCGCACGGAATTAATGCCTCTGCCTATCATGCAGGGATGGAAAGCGAAGAAAGGGAAGGGATACAGAACAGGTTCATGAGTGGCAATCTTGATTGCGTGGTTGCAACCATCGCCTTTGGTATGGGTATAGATAAAAGGGATATACGCAGGGTCATCCATTATGATCTGCCTAAGTCCATCGAGAATTACAGCCAGGAAATCGGCCGTTCGGGAAGGGACGGCAAGAAATCAGTCTGTGAGGTCCTGGCAAACAGGGACAATATCAATGTCCTTGAAAACTTTATCTATGGCGACACGCCTGAGAGGGCTTCAATTGACGGATTGCTTCGACGGATAAAACAAAATAATGGATTCATCTGGGAAACAAAGCTGAACATCCTTTCAAATGAGCTGAACATCAGGCTCCTACCGCTCAAGACGCTTCTTGTATATCTCGAAATGGAGGGGATTGTCAGACCGAAATTTACCTATTTCGATGAGTATTTCTTCAGGTACAATAGAGAACCGGATAGCATACTAAGCAGGTTTCAGGGAGAAAGAAGGGGGTTTGTCAAGGCCATCATAGAACATTCTCATACCAAGAAGGTATTGACATATGTGGATATGCAGGGGATCATGAATGGCTATAAAACCGATCGTCAACGGGTCATTGCCGCTCTGGAATACTTTGACGAGCAGGGATGGATAGAACTGCAGTCAAGACAGGCAGTAGATGTATATGACATCATGAATCATGCCTTCGATATTAAGGCAATGGGTGAGAAGATACACAATTTGTTTAAAAGCAAGGAGAGGATCGAGATCCGAAGGATACATGATATGATCGGTTTTTTCGAAAGCGGAACCTGCATAAGCAAAACGATGGCTGAATATTTTGGCGAGGATATTGAAAAGGAAAGATGCGGGCATTGCTCATGGTGTCAAGGTAGAAAGGTCAGTATTGAGCACACAGGGACATTAAAGCCCTTCTCCGATTTTGACTTTGGAGAGATCACCAGGGATTTCACTAAAGCAGCTATGGGGAATCTCTCCATATCAAGCATCGTTAGGTTCCTGTGCGGTGTGCATACCCCCTTTTTTTCACGACTGAAGATCAAAAACCTTCCCTGTTTCGGCATTCTTGAACGGTATCCCTATCTGGATGTTGAGAACTGGGTTAAGCAACATGCCATTTCTTTGGACTTATCGGTGTAAAACTTTTTCATGCAGCTCAAGTTTCTTAGCCAACAAGTCAACTTTATTATCCACCTTTATAATGTCTGCTTTTAATTCGTTTTTTGCATCGTCTATTTTCTTATCCAAATGCTCAACAACTACCTCTATTTTATCCAACCGGTCGGCAACCCCGTCTATCTTCTTGTCCAACCGGTCCGCAGTCTCGTCTATCTTCTTATCCAACCGGTCGGCAACCCCGTCTATCTTCTTGTCCAATCGGTCGGCAGTCTCGTCTATCTTCTTATCCAACCGGTCCGCAGTCTCATCTATCTTCTTATCCAACCGGTCCGCAGTCTCATCTATCTTCTTGTTTAACCCTTTAGCTGTATTATCTATTTTTTTGTCCAATTGACCATACATAACTCCCATCATGTTCTGGGTATCGTCAATCTTTTTCTCAAGTTCTTCTGTCCTTCGGTCGATCTTCTCATCTAATAAAGATACTCCTTCAGCTACAATCTTAATCCTGTCAATGACGTCCTCTGATATTATATGAAACTGATGAATAATCTCATCTTTAAATTTGTTTAATCCTTCTTCAGTTACATATTTTGGCTCGTCCATCACTTATGTCCTTTCAACTGAAAATCCCTTCTGGGTATTTTCATTCCCCTTTTATGCAAGTTATAATTTTATTAATAGTATAATAGCATTGATGGTTTGTCAAAAGAAAAAATGATTGTTGATCATCAGTTTTGTTTACGATATTTAAGGGGATTATAATGAGGCATCATGAAAAGTAAAAGTATATGGATACATAAGGCTCATTCATTTAAAGAAGCCGAAGAATTCGATAAGAACTACTATCTTTGCATGGCTCCTGATGAGAGGATCGAGACCGTTCAAATCTTAAGAGAAATATACTTTAAATTTAAAAGGCATTCTGAAGATGAAGATAGAAGTAGTAGCTGCCCTTAATGAATTTGGATTTGAGGGTCTCAACTTGTCAGAAAAAGATTTTTGCCAGGATGTCACCATTGTGCAATTGGGCTATGAACCTGTCAGAATAGATATAATGAACTCCCTTCAGGGATGCACATTTGAAAGGGCATGGAAAAATAAAGCGGTTGGTAGGTATGGCAAAGAAGAGGTCCTTTTTATAGGATTAGAGGAATTGATAGAAAATAAAAAGAACACAAAACGCCAACAGGATAAGGATGATCTTGATATATTGACTGCAGCACGGCAATAGAGACTATTTCACAAAATGGTCAAGGAAAAGGCAAACCGATCGCTCAACAGGCTATCAGGTCTTTTGCCTATAACCGCACCAGATGAGGCTCCCGTTTTTTCTGCTTTGTTAGTCCCTGCCCCAGGGCATCCCTTATTGCGATAATCCTGTATAAAATACTTTATAGATTATCTTCATATAAAAAGCTTTGGAAAGGCGTTAGGAAGAGCCATTAAAATTGTTCAACAAAAATAAAGAAAGGTATTACATCGCAGGCTCATAATGCGCAGCAATGCTCCCCGAACCTGCGGGGGAGAAAAAGCCTGTCAATGAAAACAGAGATGATGTTCATGTGCAGGATGCCAAGGGCCACCCCTTCAGGCCTTGTTCCGAACAGTCTTATGAAGCCTGCAAAAAACCCTATTCCGATCCCGTATACGAGTTTCCCTTTTACTGTCATGGGGCTTGTGATCCAGTCGGTTGCCATGAAAAAGGCGCCGAGGATAAGCCCTCCTGCAAGCAGATGGTAAATGGGATCATGACCAAACATCCAAACCAGCAGACAGGTGGTTCCTATGATGCTTCCGGGGATGACAAGATCAATATGGCCCTTATAGATCAGGTAGGCGGCGCCTATAAAGAGGGCGAGTATGCAGGTCTCCCCAAGGTTTCCGCCTTTGACATTCCCAAGGAAGAGCTGCATGTAGGTAGGTTTCACCACCCCGGCCTGATGCGCCAGGCGAAGAGGAGTCGCAGTGGATATGGCATCAACCACGGTTCTGCCTGTATTGTCAACGAGCTTGTACACCATGCTGTCCTCATGCATGCCTACACCGTAGGGGATCAGAAAGTTGAAAAAATTTGTCTTCTTCCACCACAGGGGAGAGATAAAGTATGTAGGAAAGAATGGTAGAAAGGTAGTGATGAATATCCTCCCGAAGAGGGCGGGATTGAAGATATTGTGCCCCAGTCCGCCAAATAGCTGTTTGGCAATGGCGATTGAAATGAAGGCTGCTATGGCTGCGACCCACCAGGGGGTGGCAGGAGGAAGACAGAAGGCAAGGAGTATCCCTGTTAGCAATGCGCTGCCGTCATAGATAGTCACCTGCTTTCCCAGAATCCTCTGGATCAGAACCTCTGTCAGCAAGGCGCAGATGACGCATACAAAAACCAGGACTATGGCATTAAGCCCGAAAAAATAGGTGGCGGCAATGAAGGCAGGCACAAGTGCAATCACCACATCATACATGGCGGATGATATGGTGGATCGCGATTGGATATGCGGAGGCGGCGTGACTACGAGTTGTATATTTGTATGGTTCATCCTTGTTTTCCTCTATTGGTTATAT
This sequence comes from bacterium, assembly GCA_016934595.1. GTDB lineage: Bacteria > SZUA-182 > SZUA-182 > DTGQ01 > JAFGSM01 > JAFGSM01. Next base: position 8,799 of record JAFGSM010000046.1, read on the forward strand.
CCGTCTTTCTCGAAATCGGTTTTTCTGAACATATTATGCGCCGCTATGCCTTTCTTCGGGAGAGTATCCGCCCCTTTCCGATACGCATAAGCTGGATGAGCGGCCTGTGCGCAGGGCATACATATGCGCAGCAGCCGCATTCTATACAGTCGAGTATCCCACAGTCCGCAGCCGCGCCGATCTTTCGCTGTTCGACATACACGCCCATAAGGCTGGGCATAAGAAGCATGGGACATGCGCTGTTGCATTTTCCGCACTTCAGGCATGGCCTGGTCGTCTCCGTAGGGATCATGCTTTCAGGAAAGGCCAGCACCCCAGATGTCCCTTTTACCACAGGGGCAAAAAGATTGGGCTGGGCAAAACCTGTCATTGGTCCGCCCATGATGACCTTGGCGAATTCACCCTTGAATACGAGGCGAAGTACCTTGGTATCATAGCGCATGTGACCGGCATGTATATATTTTTCAGGATCTTCCTTGAACCCCCCGCATTGGTCGATTAAGTGTCTGATGGGTGTGCCGATCCTTACCCTTAGATTCTGGGTATTTTTAAGCAGAGGTCCAGACAGGGTCACCACACGCTCGAAAAGCGGCCTCCCCTTCACAACTGCATCGGCGATGGCAATAGTGGTCTGGATATTGAAGACAAGAACCCCTACCTCCCAGGGGAGCTTTCTGAGGGGCACTTCCCTGTCGAGTATCGCCTGGATAAGCTGCTTTTCCCCTCCCTCCGGATATTTGACTGAAAGCGGAATCACTGTCATGGCGCTTTCATGTGAAATGGCGCCCCTGACCGTCTCAAGTGCATCCATCTTGTTTATCTCAATGCCGATATAGGCACGACGGGCCTTGAGTGTGTGAAGAATGATCCTGATTCCTGTTATAATATCTCTTGGACGTTCAACCATGCTCCGGTGGTCGCAGGAGAGGAATGGCTCACACTCGCACCCGTTGATGATGATGCTCTCTATGGTCTTATCACCCGGAGGGGAGAGTTTTAAATGGGTGGGAAAGGTTGCCCCTCCCATGCCAACGATCCCTGCCTCCCTGACGATACCCCTTATCTCATCGGGTGAAAGCCTTACGAAGTCAGGGTATCCTGTGAACGTGACATCCTCCTGGACTGGATCGGGCCTTATCACGATACATGGCATGTCAAAACCGGTAAAGTGAGGCCTGTTTCCGATTGCGATCACTTTACCTGTAACACTTGAATGTATAGAAGCAGAGGTGGCATTGGCAACTGCTTCGCCTATCTTCTGCCCTGTCTTAACATGCTCGCCTGCCTTTACGATGGGCTTGCTTGGGACGCCTATATGCTGGGAAAGAGGTATATATATCTCCTTTGGGATCGTGGATGACACGATTGGCTTTGCTGCAGTGGAGCCCTTGTAATAAGGAGGATGTATGCCCCCGTATCTAAATGTCTTTACTGAAAGGCCATGATCCATTTATTGTTGTTCCTCGGTCTCGATGCCGAAAAGCATCAGCTTAAGCAGGGAAAATCCTTCTATGGTTGCTATATACATATGCACTGTGGTCATGATGATGAAAAACCACATGATGGCCGCATGGATGCTCCTTGCCCAGATTACGGTAACATCCGGATTTCCTCCCCATCCGAACAGGATCCCCGGTCTTAGAATGGCAAATCCCACATAACCCTGGACTATGGTCATGATCCAGAAGAGATTGTAAGCTACCTTCTGCATAGCTGCATATTTTGCTATATGCGGATAGTCATCCTGAAGGAAAAGATAGTAGCGGAGCACCTGCGGTATATTCCGTATATCCTCCATCCCGATGGCGAAATCCCTGTAAGTCATTGTTTCATCCCTGAACGCATATATGAACCTGGCAGCGAGGTTGATCAGAATGATCACCATGAAATAATAGTGATGCCTTTTCTGAAGCACCAGGTATCTATCAAAGATATGATGGCGGATGCAGATGCCGGTAAAAACGAGGGCAAAAATGGAGACAAGGTGTATCCAGTGCATAACCCTCAGGTGATAGGGGATATCCTGCCGATGGTCTTTCATGGCAAATTCCTCATATTACCGTCATTTCAGTATTTCAGATCAATCCTCTCCTGACCTGAACCGTGTTCGGAACCGGCCTGAGATGACAAAACCGGCAAAATGTAACATGATGACGGCAATCGTCGCTACAAACAGGATGATGCATACCCTATCCACCAGATGGCTTATGACCTTTGCAAATTCCAAAAATGAAACCTCCTTTCCAGGCCGAATATAATACCCGAATACTTTTTGACTATCAAGAATGATGATGGTCTCGTAAAAATTCGTCAAACCTGTTGTCACTCCGGCGGAAGCTGAAGTCCAGAACTACTTGAAAAACCTGGACTCCTTTTGTTTTTCTTTTTGTATACTGATCTTGAGAGAAGGATTCCGACCTCATAGAGGATTGTGAGCGGTATTCCCATTAGAAGCTGTGTAATGACATCCGGAGGAGTGAGTATGGCTGAAAGGATAAAGATTATCAGGATGGCATATTTGCGATTACGTAAAAGCAAGGAGGGCTCTATGATACCGATCTTTGTCAGGAAGAGTATAATGAGGGGAAGCTCGAATACGACGCCGAAAATCAGCAGGAATATAATTGCGAGCATTATATAAAACTCCACGCTGAGCCTGGGTATGAGCGATGCAGTCTTATATGTGATAAGAAAGCCTATGCCATAGGGAATGATGAGATAGTAGCAGAAGACTACGCCGAGGGCGAAAAAGAAGAGCGAAAAAATGAGGAACCATATACAGTTGCCGCGGTCCTTTTCCTTTATTATTGGCTTTATTACCTCCCATGTATGATAAAGGATGAACGGCATGGAAAGCATGATGGCTGAAAAAAAGGCGAGCTTCAGATGGACAAAAAAAGGCTCAGTCGGCTTCAGAAAAACAAGGTCCTGATCCTTCAACGGCGAGCGAAGAATCTCCAGTATGTTTTCAGACAGGGAAAAGCATAATATGAATAGAATGGACACAAAAACAGCGATCCTGATCAGTCTACGGCGAATCTCCACGAGATTGAAAAGGACGGCTGTTTTATTCCAGTTGTTGATCCATGTTGGCATATTATGGAAGGTATACGATTATTTTGTGCCCTTCTTGCCTTTATCCGATCTGCTGTTTTTATATCCCAGATATATGAAAAAAAAGATAGTCAATCCGATCAGGATATAAACCGGCCAGTCTTTCTTAAAGTTGAACATTCCTTTCTTCTCTCCTTTAAATAATCCAAGTGATTTCAAATCGGCAATAAGTATAGAAGGGATTTTGACTTTTGTCAAAACAAAGAAGAGGGGTTGTCAATGAAGTGTGGTTGTGCACTTAGCCTCTATTCAATCCCTTATTAAGCCGGCCTCTTGAAAACTGTAATGCCCTTTTCTGGCAACAATAATGTGGTCTAAAACCTGGATGCCAAGTATCTTCCCTGCCTCGGTCAATTGCCGGTGTATACGCAGATCGGCCTCGCTTGGCTGAAGGTCGCCAGATGGGTGATTGTGGGCGAAGATTACGGATGCCGCCCGATCGGCGATGACGTCGGAGAACACCTCACGTGGATGCACCTGGCTCTTGTCCAGCAAGCCTATAGTGACGATCCGTTTTTGAATGACCTCATTGGCGCCATTGAGGGAAATAGCTTAGGAGGCTGTCCAAGAACTAATTTTGAGCATAAAAAATCGATTGTATATTACAATATTGATCTTTAAATTACAGTATAATCTGTATTTTTTTATTGAATTTATAGTTGTCGGACA
>JAFGSM010000047.1 GCA_016934595.1 bacterium
ATTTCTCCTCAAACATTACTTCTGCAAGTTCTCTAATAGTATTAAGGCCTTTTATCTCGGAATCAAACTCGGGCACTCTTGCCAAGATCGAGGAACCAAGTTTTTTGTCTATTATGTCTAAAGCATTTGCCTGCATCTCAATCCTGTTTTTCAAGTACGTAGGGATATTTTCATTTAGCAAATCCCTATTAATAACCCGGTTAACCACGTACCCTGCAAGCGGCACGTTATACTTGGCAAAGAGTTTTGCCGCGTTTTCAGTATCCACTATGGTCATCTCCTCGGGCGTAAGAACAAAGAAGAAGGCGGTCTTTTCTGTGTCTGTCATGATCTTTGAGGAGGCCCCTATTCTCTCCTTTATATACATCAATTCATTATATATCTCATCCTGCTCGGTATCATCCTCTCGTTGCATAGTTGCAATAGCCTTGTCATACTCGCGCATCTGTTCCCTGAGGCCCGTGATCTTCTCTAACCATGCGTCATATACTGATGCCATACTCAGATAATAAAGGGCATGGCCAAGGGGCACTAAATCGTAAATGTAATAGTCGAAGTCCCCTTTTACAACAATGTCTACCACCGCGTCGAAGATGGCGCTTTCTTCCATTGCGGGCTCTGCGGACGAGGCCTTTATGTAGCTCTCAATCTCCTCGGGGATCTTTTTCATGCCATACATATCCATGATCTTCTGCCGTATCTCCTCCTGATAGTCATGGATACGCTTATCAGCATCTATCTCACGGGCAAACAGATTTGGCATAATCTCGATGTTTCCTTTACCAAAGATATCCCTCTCAAAGATATCGCTAAGTGATGCCTGGGGATCAACAGAAAAGACAAGCACCTTCTTTCCCTTTTTTGCTAAGTAATAGGCCGCTCCCGCCGAAAAGGTGGTCTTTCCCAGCCCTCCCTTTCCTCCGAACATAATATAATGTCTGTTGGGATATTTTTCAAAGATATCAGCAAGCCCCATAAGTCCTCCTTTGAAGTCTAAATAAGACTACACAAAAAAAGCCTCTTAATTGTTGTGCGGTCAAAGTATTAACTGATCCGCATGTTCGGCTTAATACATACTGTCCACAAAATCCTTTTCCCTCAGCATCCTGCGTTTCCAGGTTGTGATCTGCGGCACCACATGTGGGAGGAGACGAAGGGAATAATAAGGTGGAAGAATGGGAATGCCGAGCATGTCACCCATTGTGATGAGGATAAACAGGTGCTCCATGCTGGATCGTGTTTTCAGCGCATGTCTTGCCATGCCATGGGTTGCCATCCCATAGGTAAAATCTCTAAAAAAACCGACAACGCCTCCTGCCTTTTTCTTCTTTTTATCTTTCTCTTTTTCTTCCATTGTTAAACCTTCTCCAAAAAATAATATTTAATCCTTGATACATTCGCAAAAATTCGTGAACCGAGGTCATTGCAGGGGCGTCAGCCCGAAGCAATCTTATAGATACAGCAAATTATGGCGCATAATATTGATTCCTGCCTGCCGGCAGGCAGGCGCTCCGCTCTCAATGACGTGCCTTTCGACTTTTTACGAGACCATTAATCCTTGATGTGGTCAAAAAAATCCCTCTCCTTTAAGATCCTTCTCTGCCAGGGATTGAGTCGTCTTATCTGGTAAGGCATAACCCTTAGGTGATAATAATTAAAAAGATATGGGAATCCAATAAACTTGCCAAATAACCCTAACAAGAACAGATGATCAAGGCAACGTTTTTCTGCATAGACCTCATCAATCAAGCCGTAAAGGAAGAGGCCTTTCAGATAACCCTTTATTATCTTTATCCAGCCGAATTTCAATTTATTCATTAATAAGGAAAACAAGGGTATACATTCCCCTCTCCAAAATAATCTTGGACTGGGATATTCCCCTTTTTAAAGTTTCATAAAGCCTATTTTATGCAGTCACCTTTTCTGCCTCAGCCGGTGCTGCGGTTTCACCTGCCTTATGTTTCTTGAAGGCCTTCCAGCCGTCATAGGCAAGAATAATGGCCAGAATGATGAGCAGAATGGCCACTGCTGCAGCAAAGAGATTTCCGAACACCTTTTTTCCTGCAAGTGCACCCGGTATCAGCTTGAAAAAGGAGGTATAAAACAGGGCACAAACGGTTGTGGCATACATGAAAAACATGGGGTAGATGGCAATTTTGTAGTTTTTGGACTTCTGTACTAAAAACAGGGTTACGAGGAGAAGTGCAAAGGATGCCATCAACTGATTGGCGCCGCCAAAAAGAACCCATATATAGAGCCAAGTTCCCGTCTTTATTAACACGAACGTGATGATAAGTGCCACAACCGTCGCGATATGAGGGTTTTTGGCAACCGACATTGCATCACCCACAAGTTCAGCCGTTGCAACCTTCATAAAGCGGAACACCAGGTTTATGACTGTGAGGGCGAGGATGATGATCATCATGCCCGATAGGGCCTTGGCATAGCTGAGCGGAAGCCCAATGGAGGTGATAGCCCCTCCAAGTCCACCCACAAAGATCCCCACAGGATTACCTACCTTTGCGATATAAGCCGCCTTGTCGGCAAAGGCCGTTGCACAAACGATCACGGCGATGATGGAGATGGTGAACTCCGCAAACATGGCTCCTCCCGTCACCGGCCGGACATCCAGCTCGTTTTCGATCTGCCTTGATGTGGCGGTACTTGATACCAGACTATGCCACCCGGAAATCGCACCACAGGCAATAGTGACGAAAAGGAGAGGCCAGAGCGGTCCCATACCTATACTCCAGCTTGTAAAAGCAGGGAGCGTCATGGGTTTATGACCGATTAAAATGCCTATAACCCCTGCGATGATCCCGAAATAGACCACATACACTGATGAGTAGTTATAGGGTTGGATAAAACGCCATACCGGCAGAATGGAGCTGAAATAGCCAAATATGAGTAAGCATACGAGAACGAGATTATAGGAAAGCTTGATGTTCCACACTGTGCCTAACCAGATAGAAAAGAAGATCACTGCTATGGCAATAATGGTCGTTGTAATGATATTTACCCTTGCCTTATAGATCATATGTCCGACCAGGAAGGCGACAGCAATGACGACCAGTAAGGGAAAGGGCAGTGCGGCATTTCCGCTTATACCACTCGTGATGATGTGGCCGAACGCGCATGCGATCAGAAGCAGATAAAAATAGATGAAGGTTAGGAGTATCTTCCTGGCCCGGGGGGATATCAATTTATAGCCTAAGGCCCCGAAGGTGTCCCCGTCGTTTCTTATAGATACCATGGCACTCGAGAAGTCATGGAGCCATCCTATGAAGAAAACACCGAGTCCCAACCACAGTAAAGCTGGTACCCAGCCCCACTGAAGGGCCACAATGGGGCCTATGATTGGTGCGGCGCCTGCGATAGAGTTAAGTTGAAAACCATATAAAACATTTTTGTTTGCAGGCATAAAGTCAACGCCGTCCATGTACATTTTTGCAGGCGTTGTCCTCTTTTCATCGATCTCAAAAATATTCTTGGCAACATGACGGGCATATACCCAATAGCCGAGAACAACAATTATTACCCACCATAATAATACCCATAATGAATTCATAGCTTCCCTCCTAAGAATTAATCGAAATCCAATGGGCATGTCCTAGAAAGCTCAGATAGAAACAGACATGTCCTAACGCATCTTGGCCTGAATGACACTGCCTAAATTTGCACTGAAGCTTTTTGAGTTTATGTATTTTCATTAAATGGATTAACCAATACCAAAGATGAATCCTAATAGGGACATTAATAACTGCACTGATAGCCGTATGTCGCCTCCCTAAGATTGGGAGTAAGGGTTGTGGTTTTTATTGATAGGTTGACCCGCTTCATGAATTATAAGAGCATAAATATTTTAATTATATCACCTCCTTTTTAAATCAAATGTCAACAAACGCACAAAGGGCACTTAAATAGTATAAATTAGAAAAATTTTTACAAATATTCATTAACAGATAAGATTTAGTAATGTCAATAATAAATATTTTATCCTTATGCAAAAAACCACGTTGCTTCTGCAAAGTTTTTGCTTTTGAGAGGGCCAATGAAATAATTCTTTATGCCTCGCCGGTCTTTTTCACGGCAACCATATATTACAAGCGTCCAGCTTCTGAGTATCCTATCAGTACTCAACGCCATTAGGAATACTTCTCCCTTGAATATATGACTGGTATCCACACTGTAAGTACCCTTTTTTGTTTTACTTTATCAATAAATTAAGGAACTAATGGACAAAAGGAGGAGACTGTGCAAAATGTCAAATAAGTTTGCTTGTTTAAAGGAAAAGCGCATTGGCTTCTTTAAAATTTTTGTAATTAGGAGGCATAGTATGGAGAAATGGATTAGTTTAGGAGAGAGATTAAGACTTTTAGTGAATCCGTCCACATTTCCTGTGGCCGTGAAGTTCCTGGAAAGGGAAGACGAAATCCCCCAGAAAGCAAAAAGACCTCTTCGAGACCTGGGTGTTAAAATGGCCCCATGTCAGGGTTCTGCCATGGCCAGGCATTATGGGTGGACCGTAGCTTTTACACGGGAGGATGTAGGATGTGCCATCGCAGCCCACACATACGGGTGGGAAAGGGTCACTAATAAAGATGGTCCAATCCATTTTTTTACCCAGATGAGCTATGTATCAGATGAAAAGGCTGCTGTTGAGGCATTGGACGCTTTCCCAATGCTTGAAACAGACAATGATCCCATTGTGGTTTATTCTCCCCTGGAAAGGACGAAAGGTGAACCGGATGTCATCCTTATCTACGTGAACCCTGCCCAGATGATGCGTCTAATACATGGCGCAACGTACCATACCGGGAGACCGGTTGAAAGCAGCTTCTCAGGTAGAGCCGCGTCTTGTACAGAGGGTGTTATAGGGGCATATCTTGACAATACCCCGAAAGTAGTGGTTCCTGGTAATGGTGACAGGGTGTGGGCAAACTGCCAGGATCATGAAATGATTATGGCAGTTCCCGGCTCACGCCTGGCCGGGGTCGTTGAGGGTTTGGAGAAAACACATAAAAAAGGCATACGTTATCCTATCCCTGCCTACCTCAGGTATCAGCCGGAAGTGGG
>JAFGSM010000005.1 GCA_016934595.1 bacterium
TATCGCCAAAATATATATCAAATTTATAATATTAAACTTATTTTTAAGGGCATTTTAGACTTTTTACAAGGCCATCAATATTTTGTTAGCGGGGTTAAAGTCCGTTTTGGATCCTTTAACGGATGTTACGTATTTTAAACGGCCACAACAAATTCCGTTTTAAGATATCGTTGCCATTTAATTGACAACTGATTATACTTTGCACGGCTATAATCTGAACATTGAAGTTTCCTATATTGCAAGCCGATAGAAAAATCACAATTTTAAAAGTTCAATTTGTGACCGTGCAAAGTATAACTGCGTATGCTTGTCACTTAATTTCAAAGTTGACGATATTGCTCTCATTCTGGCCTTTGATTACCTTTACGCTGTATTTACCTTTAGTGAGCCTGGGCACTTTGCACTTGATAGAGGTATCCTTCCACTGCGAAATAGGGGCATTAGCCTCTCCATATTCGCCGAAGAAGTGCACATTAGATACACTGTCCTGTAAACCGAAACCCGAGCCATAGATAGTTAAGGGTGACCCTGCTCTCCCCGTTGTAATAGACAGTTTGTTTATGGTAATCTGAACAGACAATGTTACGGCGTCATCGACATTAGAGTAATCCGAAACCCCGCCGTCGTTTGATGCGCGTACCCTGTAATGATATCTCGTGCCAGGTTGAAGGCTTGAATCGGTATATTTTGCAATATTGGCCCCAACAATGGCCTTTTCGCTAAAATTGACTCCGTCCGTGCTTCGTTCTATTTTAAAACACGTCTCATTATCGGAATTATCCTGCCAGCTTAAATCTATCTTGTACTCCGAAACAGTATCTGCTGAAAGGTTTGCCGGAGTATCAGGGGGATCCGGAGGGAAATACTTTATCATGAAGTCAATCTTATCTTTTACCTCCCCCTGCAATAGGTCTACATTATATAGGCCATCTGCGGGACTGATATGAAGCCAGCTTGAAGACAGCACATGGCGGACGGAATATGTTCCTGCATCAAGATCTAAGAATGCGTATCTTCCGTCGTTGCCGGTCACAATGTATATCTCCTGGTTATCCTTTATTCCATCATTATCCTCATCCAGGAAAAGAATCTCTCCACCTAAGCCGTATTCTCCGGAATCCTGTAGGCCATTTCCATCCAAATCATTTACAACAATCCCATGGATTTCAGATTTAGGGGCAGACGGGGCGACTTGAAATGAAGTCTCAGGGTCGCCAAAAAGGTTCACCTCAAAGTTAATCCATCTGTATACGCCGGTTGACCCGATTCGAAAGAGATTGTCATCACGTGAGTCCTGATTGATGTCGCCCAAATGAACCTTTTTTTCGTTTAAGGCCGCATCCCAGAACTCAAGGGCATAATAGTGGCTGTAAGCGGGATAACTTCCTGATGCATACCATCCATACCGGGCGTTCATCACAACAGCAACAGCCCCAGCGGCGCTCACCAGATGCTGCTCGGCGATAGAGATGTTATGGGTGTCAAAGGAGCCTGAGTTGCATCCCTGAGAATACATGATATAGGGATATTCGTTTGTCAGAGCCGCTACGTTTGATGAATAGATGCGCGCGTTATAGGTCTCGTTGGCATGCCCTAGATGCTCTACGATATGCGGGCTTGCATTTAGATCGTTTATGAAGGTCGAGCCGCTCCATCCTCCGGTCGAGTCATATCTTTCAAATATGTTCCAGTCATTCGTCAAACATTTGTCTCTGATGGCAATGGATGAAGCGCTTCCCCAAGTTACATCATCCAGCTTTTCTCCTAACAGGATCGCTGTTTTATCATTGGGATGGGGAATGGTCTCATATTTGATCGTCTTTGCTACAAAATTTGAAAGCTCTGTTTCATTGCTGACAGGCGCCCGCCCGATAAAGACCTCCGGGGAAAGGTCGATCTCTTTCCCGTTTGCGCCGTCATTATACTCTCCCCAAAGGCTGTCTTTATCATTATTCCATGGCCCGTCCAGACAGGCGAAGTAAAGATCGGTTGGAAGGTTTGTGGACGAATATGAGCCCTCGCTGACATATACGCCTCGTTTTGGAATGATTTCAATATCGCCGCCCAGCAATATCCACCTTGTACCCCAGTTGGAATATGCATTTGCGATAAAATGCCTTATCTTGTCCGCATTGTCTCCGTTTTCCGTACCTGTATAATATGGGTAGATATCATCCTCAATGGTCACAATGGCGGCGGATAGCCCTTTGCTTTGCTTTAAGGCGACAAGGTCATTAAATGTATAAGCTGACTGGGAATCACGCAATGCGTTATTTGTGATGATCAGGTAATCATATACTCCCTGGGGAAGGGCTGATCCTTGATCAGAAAAGTCTGAATGATATCCGGTTTCCTGTTCCTCAGTGTAGGTATCGAGGATATCAGGGTTATCAACAAGAGAACGTATTTCATCTTTATAATTAGGGTTTGCTTTGATTCTTATTCCTTCATTATCCGGTCCATCAGGATAACTACCCTCCACAAGGACTGTCTCTATCTGGAGTTCTATTTCAGGGTAGTATGATATTTTTTTATCCAAAGGATGATATTTTACAGGAAAAAGGTTAAGGATTAGCATCGTATATCCATGCCTTTTCTGTATGAATGCATCGCCGCACGGAGATGCAGGATATTCGCTATCAGACTCATAGATACTTGGATCGGGAGGCGTAGGCATTACTTTGGAGCAGTAATTTGTAGGCACAGGCGACTGTGCAGGCTCAAGAAAAAATTCCCCTTCAATCTTTTTGCAAGGGCCTTTAAAAACTTTGATACTTGAAACCTGATGCTGAAATGGTATCAGTATGGATAAAGGCTTGACAGGGAGAATCGGAGCGCCTGCCCTTCCGTCCCATATCTTTGTCCCTTCCATATCGATCTGGTCGTATATTTCAAATGCCCGGAATCTGCCGGCCAAGGAAGACGCGTTTTTCTGCCTTGGTGCTTTGAATTCGGTTCTATGCATAAAAATCTTTACTTTTCCATCCCTTTTTACTTCTGGAAAATACAGATTCCAGGATTCTGCCGACTGCTTCCAGTTAGCCCTTGAGGCATTTGCTTTTCTGGAAATATTTTTCAATTCAATATCAGATTGATTAACTGTGCACGTGCTTACTGCATTGACCTCGGATATTGCTGCTAAAAAGAGAAAAATAAAAAATAAAACAATAACGATAAATAAAAAATTGACCGTTGCCGACTGCATCTTCGGTTTCATTGTATACCTCCTTGA
>JAFGSM010000048.1 GCA_016934595.1 bacterium
GATTCAAGTAATACCCCTAAAAAAGCCTATCTTTTTAAAAGAAAGCGGCCATAATGAGAATTGCTGTTCCGCCGTCACACCGCCTTGACGGGACAAGGCTTTTTTGTTATTATTTTTTGTTAAATTTTGATATATACTTTAACAATTATAATACTATTCTTCAAAAAATTTTAGAGTTAAAAGGAGCTATAAAGAATGACAGTTCAATACTCAATCAGCCCTGAAGGAGAATCTTTTCCCCTTCCAAGGGATGAAGAATACAAAAAGGAATTTGAGATGCTGCAAGACCTGGCAGCCAGGCACAGGCAGATGGGCAGGGAGATAGTGGTTGTGATAGGCCTGGGATTTGTCGGGGCTGTCATGGCTGCCATAGTCGCAGACACTAAAGACAAAAATGGCAGGCCCAACAAATTTGTCATAGGTATGCAGCGGCCCAGCACACGCAGCTTCTGGAAGATCCCTTTGATAAACAGGGGAGTTTCGCCTGTAAAGGCCGAAGACCCTGAGGTTGAGGCTATTATCCACAGGTGTGTGAAGGAAAAAAAGACCCTGGTGGCGACCTATACCTATGACGCACTCAAGCTTGCGGACGTGGTCATTGTAGATGTGCAGTGCGACTATATAAAGGAGGCTTTGGGAGATGTCAGGCGGGGAGAAACCGACATGGCTGCATTGGAGGCATCCCTTGCCATAATCGCCGAGAATATCTCTGCCGATACGCTTGTTATCATAGAGACCACCGTTGCGCCAGGCACAACAGAGCAGGTGGCCTTTCCTATAATGAAAAAGATATTCCGAAGGCGCGGAATCACCAAAGACCCTCTGCTTTCCCACAGTTATGAAAGGGTGATGCCAGGCAGGAATTATGTGGCAAGCATCAGGGATTTTTGGCGTGTATGCAGCGGAATAAATGAGGAATCAAAACAAAGGGTTGCAAATTTTTTAAACGAGGTTTTAAATACTCAGGAATATCCCCTGACAATCATGGACCGGCCCATAGAATCAGAGACCGCAAAAATCGTGGAAAACAGCTACAGGGCTGCCATCCTTGCTTTTCTTAATGAATGGAGCCTGTTTGCGGAATTAAACGGGGTAGATCTGATAAAGGTGATCCAGGCCATAAAGGTAAGGCCCACCCACAACAACATCATATTTCCAGGGCCAGGCATTGGAGGATATTGCCTCCCCAAAGACGGGGGCTTGGGTGTATGGGCTTACGGCCGCATCCTGGGATGGGAGGATGACATTTTCAGGATCACCCCTCTGGCCATAGACATCAATGACACAAGGGCGCTCCATGTCGGCCAGATCACAAGGGATGCTTTAAGAAATATGCAAAGGCCCATTGCGGCAGCAGAGATACTTTGCCTGGGGGCGTCTTACAGGGAGGATGTTGGAGACACAAGATACAGCGGATCCGAGGTTTTGGTTAGGAGGCTGACAGAGATGGGGGCTGAGATAAGGGTGCATGATCCTTATGTAGATCACTGGTGGGAGTTCGAGGCACAGGATACCTATCCAGCGCCAGGTCTAAGCAAGGCCAGGTTCTTTAGAAACCAGGAAAAGCTTACCCAGCTTCGGGTATCGCAGGACATCGAGGAGTCATTGAAGGGGATAGACGCAATGATACTGGCAGTCAGACATAAGGCATACCTTGACCTTGATCCGGATGAAATAGTGCGCAAGGCAGGAAGGCCTATAGCGGTTATCGACTGCTTTGGAATATTTGACGACGCCAAAATACGCCGTTACTTCGAGCTTGGCTGCGAGGTGAAGGGATTAGGAAGGGGCCACGTGAGCCGTATAAAACGCGAGGTGCGTGAATCCAGGATATCGTCAAAATCATAATTTATAAATATCCCTGCCTTCCGCATCACAGGCCACTATAGCAGGGAAATCCTTCAGCTCCAGCCTCCTTATGGCTTCCGTACCTAAGTCTTTAAAGGCGATAATCTCGGATTTGACGATATGTCTGGAAAGAAGTGCGCCTGCCCCTGCAAAGGTTATAAAATAGATCGCCTTGTATTTCTTTATAGCATCTATAACCTCCTGGCTGCGATAACCCTTCCCGATCATCCCCTTTAGGCCATGAGCAAGCAAAACGGGGACATAACAATCCATCCGTGCGCTGGTTGTAGGGCCTGCAGATCCTATTATCTGCCCTGTCCTTGGCGGCGTAGGCCCGACATAGTATATAACCTGTCCATTAAACTCAAAAGGCAACCCTTTATTATCATTGATCAGTCTGACAATCCTTCTGTGGGCGGCATCCCTCGCAGTGTAGACATGCCCGCTGATCAAGACCCTGTCTGAAACCTTTAGACCTGAAATAAGATCATTAGTCAAAGGAAGCCGGATCCTCTTATAATCCTTAAACAATTTTATGCCTTTAACAGCATCTTCAAGACGCTTCTTTAATGCCTCCTCCCTTTCCTTTCTGATCGATTCATCCCTTTTGTCCGAACTCCATTGCCTGCGCCGCCCGATATGACAATTAAAGGCTACGGCTACAGGCAGATTTGCCCTGTGGCAGCCCGCGGCCTCGATATTTACAGCAAGGGCGCTGACATTTCCGCCCAGTCCCTGAGGGCCTATTTTCAAGGCATTGATATCCTCTAAAATGGAGGATTCAAGACCCTCATATCTCTTATTTCGTTTGTTTATAGGCCTCAACAAGGCCATCCTTGCAAGATAACCTGATTGCTCCAGATCTCCCCCGATCCCTATTCCTATAATATTAGGGGGACAGGGCTTGGAGCCTGCATGCCTGACCCTCTCCAATACAAACCCTCTTATGGTTCTCTCTTCATCGCAGGGGGGAAACATTGCCGCGCAATTCATCTGTTCGCAACCACAGCCCGCGGGGTACATGGTTATCTTCAAGCCCTTGCCCGGGACGACCTTGTGATGGATAACCGCAGGGCCATAGCTTCCTTCGTTATCGCGCTCAAGAGGGTCTTTCACCACGGACTTCCTGAGATGCCCCTGTTCTCCGCCTCTTTCTATGCCCTCATTGATGGCCGCAAACAAGGATCCGCTTGTTATTTTAATATCCTCGCCCTGCTCAACCAAAACCACGGCCTGGCCGGTATCCTGGCATATAGGCATATCCTCTTCCCATGCGATCCACGCATTTTTTATCATTGCATGAATGATTTCCCTCGCCCTTTCATTCCCATCCTCCAGTCTTAAAGCCTCCATCCACGCATCAAACACCTCTTCCTGAATGCGGCAATTCGCCTTTACAAAAAGATCAGCGACGATATCAACCACAGTTCCGCTATCTATTTTCTGAATTGCTCCAGCATCTTTCATGATATTCAAATTTATCCTTTCATTTCTCTTTCATAGTAAAGACACCATCCCAGTCCAAGGGAGGCGGCGAACATGCCAGCTGCTGGCAGCGTTTCACATAAACCATTGAAGGCCCGTCATGGGGACAAAATTCCAGAACCCTTTGAAAGGCAGACTCCGCCTCTTTCCACTCCCTTTTCTTATAAAGAAAAAGCGCCTCTTCAAACAGGCATATAAGGGTTTTGATATTTCTGCCGTCCTGATCATGCCCTGTTTTACCCTCCGAAAAATCTTTGGGCCCTGTCCTGGCAAGCAATTCATAAACAACAACAGGCTCATTCCTCCCCTTTACCCTTACCGAATCCAGTTCCCTCGCAAGCACAATGCCTTTTGCCTTCTCATACGTATATTGACTTATAATGATCTGCGTCCCGTACTCTTTATTTGCGCCCTCAAGACGCGAGGCAAGGTTTACATTGTCACCGAGGACGGTATAATTGAATCGCTGCATAGAACCCATATTCCCTGCTACCATCTCGCCTGTATTTATTCCCACCCCTATGCGAATCTTCGGAAACCCCTTGGCCTGCCATTCTCTCTGAAGGCCCTCCAGGTTTTTGCACATATCAATGGCCGCGAAGCATGCCCTGGCCGGATGATCAGTCTCTTCAATAGGGGTGCAGAACACCGCCATGATGGCATCCCCTATATATTTATCCAGAAGTCCGTTGTATTTCATGATAATATCCGTCATAGCGGTGGTATACTCGTTTAAAAGCCCCACCAGTTCTTCAGGTTTTATACCCTCCGATATGGTTGTAAAATCCCGGATATCAGAAAAAAGGCATGTCAGAACCTTTTTCTCTCCGCCCAGTCTCAGGAGATCCGGATTTTTAACAAGCTCATTCACTATGTCAGGGGCGAGGTAATGGCTGAAGGTGGCCTTTATCTTCTTCTTCTCCTTCTCCTCTGTGGCAAAGCGATAAACAGTGACCGCCGCAAACACAAAACCGGTCTGCAGCACGGGATAAACCATGTTCAGCCATAGCCCATAATTTTCGAATATTTTCTGATTTAAGATGATATAAACTCCTGCGACGGCAAGGCAGAGAAAAATCGTGAACAAATGTCTCATCCTTGGAAGGAGCAGGCCAAGAAATACGCCAAGCAGTATGATAATGACAATGTCAAATATGGCGAACCAGTCGGGCCTTATTATAAAGTCACGGTTAAGGATGTTGTCAATGGCCTGGGCGTGCACCTCGACCCCTGCCGTCACCCCGAATGGCGTAAACCGCATATCATATATACCGACCGATGTCACGCCTATTAGAACAATCTTGTCCCTAAATGTCCCGGGTGGAGCGCTTCCATCCAATATATCTGCGACGGAATAATAGGGGTATGTCCCTTCAGGGCCTTGATAATTGATGAGCATCCTCCCCCTTTCATCCGTCGGGATCACATCCTCACCCATGAATATGCCTTCAGCGCCAAAAACGCTCATCCGCAAAACTATATCATCCCTGCCAAGACCTCTGTATACGCCCGAAACCTGCAAATCCAGAGAAGGGTAATAATCCCCGTCAAAATTTATAACCGTCGTCTCCCATCTTATCACCCCGTCAGGATCCGGATTCATGTTAAAAAATCCGCAGGTCAAACCGGCCACAGTAAAACGCTCCAGGTTAGGCTCGACTCCGAATGCCCTCGTTACACAGGCCGAATCAATGACAGGGTCAAGGTGCTGCACAAGAGAAAACCTATAGGGCGAAATAATAGCCTTGTCCCTTGCCAGGCTCTCAGGTGACTGATCGCCTGCCTCCTTTTCGGAGAGGAAAAAGAACAGTCCAAGAACTACATTGCCAGCCCTGCTTATTGCCCGCTCAAGCTCAAGGTCATTGTCCGCGCCACGCTCAGCTTCAACCATCATATGATAAAACTCCTGGGCATTCTCGCCTTCCTGAATGATGCCCAATGCTTCATAACTTTCTAAAAAACCCCTTACCATCTTCAGTTCGCTGTTTTCATCAGGCACAGGAAATGTTACATCGTATCCTATCACCCTTGCGCCTGCCTGTGACAGCCCATCGAGAAGCCTTGCATGGACAGATCTCGGCCAGGGCCAGCGGCCGATTCTGTCTATGCTTTTCTGGTCTACCGCTGCGATAACGATTGCAGGATCCGGTTGCCTTATGCCCCTTGTCTGAAACCTGAGGTCATAGGCCTTCAACTCCATAATGTCAAGAAAATCAGGGCCTGTAAGGTATACAACCAAGGCAAGACACGTAGCAAGGATGGCAATCCAGAATGCCCCAAAATGCGGGCATCTCCTTTTAAATTTAAACCTTGATTTAAAAATTTTTAGTTCCATTTGAAAATGCTGGGTACCGGCTTTTGAATAAAAAGGGGGCAGCCAAGATTTAAATTCAAAAAAAGACAGGTAAAAAATAATAAAAGGCCAAAAAACTTCAATCTTGTTTATGGCACTCAATATCTACAGTCTGAGAATCATCAAAAGAATCAAGCCTTTTGCCGCAATAAGGGCAGTAACAAGCCCCAGGAATATCTTTTAATGGATGACGGCATGAAGAACAATATGTAGCCGCCTTTGCCTGTTTACCCCTCCACCGGACAAACAACCAGAGGGGCAAAAAGATTATCAACGCCAAAAACGTGCCAAGCGCCCATAAAAAGGCCTGTGCATCTGGCCGGCCATTCTCCTTTGCGTCCACATATACCCAAAAGGCTGCCAAAAGCGGTATCAATATTGTTATAAGCATCTGCATATAATAGACTCTCTTTCATTTAATGGAATAATCTGAAATTGGAAAAAAACGGACTAAAAAGGCTTGTATAAGGGCTGGCAAAAAAACCTCCTCCCGGCGGATATGAATATTGATTCAAATATGAAAAAGGGAAATCCATATACTGATAATTGCCCATCAAGCCAAGGTTATTCCCTGCGGGCCAGAAAAAAGGCTGCTGGATTCCTGTCAAAACAGGATATTGATTCAAAAATCCGATGCTGCCAAACCTTTCTATTCCACCCGGATTTCCCAGGTTTGTATATCCTGGATAAAACCAGCTCAAAGGCAGACCTGAACTGCCAAACGGGTTGTTTATTAAAGAGAACGGAGAAAGGCCAAATCCAATGTAAGGCCATGTCCCCATATACGTATTAAGCGATGGATTTGAATATTGAAGATTGGAATTGACATATACATTATCATCAGCCTGTTTTCCAGGGGAAACGGTGACAATACAATCCGTAGCTTCGTCCCAATCCACATATAAATGTCTGGGAGTAGTATTCCAGTTGTCGTGATTGATTACCCACAAGGTTGTTTCCGTCTCCAGATATCCGACGGTTGTCATCCAGTGGTCTTCCCATACAGAATGCCCCATTATTCCATATAACACAGGCCTTTTATATGTTATCTCATTAATTATCACCTCGAAATCGGGATAGTATGTCAGTTGTGCCCTGAAATTATAATTGTTGCCATACGCAGAATGATTGCATACGCGCTCAATGCCGACAGGCACATCTTCATCCCTCACCCCTCCAGTTTGAGAATCTATTGAAGGATAATCCATGGCATTTTGCAGCTCATTTATAAGTCCGGCAACCCCTTTGTCAGAATCAACCAGTCGGTCATAACCCTGTGAATCCCAATATCCCAGGACACAGGCAGCGGCTACCGGAGCGCAATTCCCTGGATCGCCAAAGTCTGACTGGCTGTAATCGGGGACACCGCTGATTATTGTGCCATCATCCTGAAGATCGTAGCTTGTGACCTGTATTGTGTATGACTCCCTTGTCCCGTAAATATCAGGATTATAATTTTTTACAAGTAAATAATAGTATCCGCTCAGCGGGCAGACCCAATTGATTAACGAGCTGTAATCTTTGCCAAAATCGTCGTTATAAGCAATATAAACACTATCCGGATTGAAAAGGACATCCTGATTATACAAGAAGATCTCTGTATCAACAGGATAGGAAGGGTTATTGGGACGGGTAAATATTTGATAAGTCTTATTTTCTACAGCAAAAAAACTGACCCAGTCCTTATCCGCCTGCTGTGTGAGTGTATGGTATTGGGAAGGCCCGTTCGGGATTATTGCTTTGGCCTCCTGTGGCGTATTGTCAGGCTCCCACATATCCATCTGCTGGCTGCCTTTCTCTAATCTCACATGCATCGCCTCGACGGCCTGCCATTTCTTTTTTATCCTTTCTGCCCTATCCAAATCAAGATCTATACCCCTCGCCCTGATCCCATTGCCATTGATATTGCCATAAAGATCCATCATCTGGCATTCAGGAATCATCTTCATATCCGCCGCCCTTACAAAAAAGACTTCTTCGGAAATTGGAGACCGTAATTCCAGCCAGCATTCAAAGGGGGCAGGATAGAGATAGCGAACCGCTGCCCATCCCTTCAAACCAGTCAAACCTTCCAGCATCCCTTCGATTTTATTTTGATTAAGCAAAAAGTCTGGAAGACCTCGATACATTTGGATAACCGGCGTATGAGATTTGTTTGCACCGGCCAGCACAGTCACAAACCCTGATTTTTCAATATCCGCCAGTTGCCCGGCGCTGACAAGATCACGGATCGCATCCAAATCCGGTAAAAGGCTATCAGGATGGCACAAAGTAAATACATATGCATGGAGATTATCATCCATATCCACAAGCAGTTGATCATCAATGCATATTAACGTTCCAAAGACCTCCTGAGCGTAATACATCGCCCCTTTCAATGCAATCTGACTGGTTATCTCCTGAGAAAGGCCATTTTGAGGTGAAAAAAGAAATGAAGAAAAAATAACTATGCTTAAAGCCAGAATAAATAAACTTTTAATCTTACAAAGGTCATGACTTGTCATGCCTTTCAATGACCTCCTTGACCACCCTTTTTAATTCTTCTATCTGTATAGATTTGCTCAAAAATTCAAATGCCCCCAGCAACTTAGCCTTATTCACGTTTTCTTTCCCCGTATAAGCGGTGATAACAACTACCTTAAGGTCGGGCCGATTCTGCTCTACATAATCCAAAAACTCCATTCCCCCCATTTTAGGCATCTTTAGATCTGTCAATATTAAATCGAAATCCTCTTTGTCTATAGTGGACAAAGCGCTTTTACCATCAGAAGCAGTCTTCACTTCATATCCTTCATCCTCGAGAATATCCTTCAATACAGCCCTCATTCCAACATCATCATCTATAAGCAGGATACGTTTCCCAACCATTATCTACCTCCTAAGTAAGTAACCGCCATGACCTTACAGTCACAACGAAGCATGAAAATGAATAAAAACAAACTATTGTTCGATCATTTTCGTATAAAAGATTATAAACTTTGGCATCTTGCAAGGTGCATTAAAACAGATAATTAACCAAAAAATTTGTAACTTCTCAAAAAGTATGTGGTATCGTTGGGCTAACATATTGACATTAAATACATTTAATTATTTTTACCACACGGTTATTGAGAAGTTACAAAAATTTCTTATAAAATATTAATAAAAGGCGTAAAAAATAAATTTTATATGTCAATATGTCAAATGGACGGCCCGAGTGAGGTTTTGTTTATGCCGGGGCTTGCATACGGTTTCTAAATGCTTGTAATTTATTTTACTCCTTTTACAAATATAATAGATTGTCTGGTTAAATGATATAATTTTAATCTTCATTATAATAATGAACTAAAAAATAGATATTGTCAAGATAGATTAATCGTTACACAATCTCCTTGTTTGATAAATCTTTTGGCGCAATCCGGGCACTGGCCCTCTTCGCCTTTGAATTCGATCTTTACGCCGCACGGGCACATCCATCCGTGGACCCTGGCGGGATTGCCTACGGCAAGGGCGAAGTCAGGGACATCCTTTGTCACGACCGATCCCGCACCTATAAAGGCATAAGTGCCTATGGTATGACCGCAGATGATGGTTGCATTTGCGCCTATGGTAGCCCCTTTTTTTACCAGCGTCTTCCTGAGCTCTTTCATCCTGGGTATGGCCGAGCGGGGATTGAACACATTTGTAAATACCATTGAAGGGCCGCAGAAGCAATCATCCTCAAGCGTGACCCCTTCATATACGCTGACATTGTTTTGTATCTTGCAATTATTGCCTATGACGGCATTCGGGCCTATAACGACATTCTGTCCTATGCGGCAATTTCTGCCAATCACGCTCCCCTTCATGATATGTGAGAAATGCCAAACCTGTGTGCCTTCTCCGATCTTGCACCCTTCATCCACTTCCGCAGTGGGATGTACCTTGATATTGTCACGCCCTATTTCTCCGCCTCTGGCATCCGTTTTCAAAAGCGAAGGGTTGGTTTGACAAACATAGACACTGCCTTTTCTTCCTTCTTCCCGGGCAGCCCCAGCGAAAACAATCCTTTGCCCCTGGCTGTTAAGTGATTGCTGGCAAGCATGGAGAACACGAAGCACCTGCAAACCCTCATGCCCATCTGTCCTTGGCTGTTTGTGATCCCTTACGCAGCCGAGAAAGTGCAGGCATTCAGCCCTGAGCGGCTCCTCCATCTCGATCGGGACTATCTCGGCTTTTGCCTTGCTTGCCACAGGCATCCTTTCCTTCCATTCTATCTTATGTGGATAGAGAAATAGCTTTTCATTGCTTACATCATCAAATACCGCCATCTTGCGGTCGCCTACCACCACAAGTTTTTGCTCCTTAAATGGATGCAGCCAGCTCACGAATATATGCCCCTTTACGCCGCTTTTAAATTCAAAGGTGGTCATTGTGACATCGGCTATCTGGTTCTGGAGGTATTCGCCGCCAACGGCCTGCACTGATGCCGGGAATTCCCCCAAAAGCATCAGGATTGTAGATATGTCATGGGGGGCAAAGCTCCAGAGTATGTTCTCTTCGGTTCGGATCTTGCCGATGCTCAAGCGGTTTGAATATACATATTCTATCTTGCCGAGTTCCCCCTGGCCGATAAGTTCCTTGAGCCTTATCACCGCATTATGGTATTGAAGGATATGCCCCACCATAAGAATGCGGTCCTTTTGCATGGAAAGCGCCACGAGTTCCTCCCCCTGTTCTATTGTAAGTGCAAGGGGTTTTTCAACAAACACGTCTTTGCCTGAGAGAATGGCCTTTTTGGCCAGAGCGTGGTGGGTCTCGGCAGGTGTGGCAATGACTGCCGCATCGATCGAAGGATCACTAAAGATGTCGTCCGTGTTGCCGATAAAACTCAGGGATGGATACTCATTAAGACGCTCTTTTCCCAGGCTGATATTGGTATCGCAGATAGCCTTTACCGCTCCCAGCTCATGAAAATTTCTGAGAAGATTCTTACCCCAATATCCTGCACCTATCACAGCTATAGTTGGTTGCCGGTTCATGTTCACTCCTTCTCGGGATAGGAAATTTATTTATTTAAATACATTTGGCTTTTGTTTATATCGGTTATTATACTTATTATACATTATAGTTTAAAGATGAAACGCCCATGAATCTTCGAATCACAAAGGGGGATGGAAATCCTCGGAAGAAATTTTCAGATGAAAGTCACTCCCCTATATGACCTCAACCGCCTTTTCCTCCTCCCTGCCCTTATGATCATGGCCCTTTCCGCCCTTGTAATAATCGCCATACTGGTAATAATGATAGTAGCTATAGTAATAATAACCATCTTTCTTAAGGTTAAGGCGGTTCAAAACCACTCCAAAGATCCTGGCGCCGATGCTGTCCAGTTGCTGCTTGGCCTTCATGGCAGCGTTGCGGTTCGCCCGCCCCACATAGACCACATGGATCACACCGTCTACCAAAGATGCTAGTATGGATGCGTCCGTCACAGAATTGACAGGCGGGGAATCCATCAGGATATAATCAAACCTCCTCCTTAGGATGCTCATCAAAGCCTTCATACGCCTCGATCCGATAAGCTCCGAAGGATTGGGGGGCAATGGCCCGCTCGCCAGCGCCTTTAGATTCTCGGCCGGGGTATCCATAATAAGGGAGGATATATTCTTACCCAGAAATGGGGTATTCTGCTGACAGATGATCTCCTGGCATGATGAAAAAATATCCTTCAGATAGTCAAAATTCAGGAGATTGTGATGGTAGTACCTGCTCTCATTGAACATAAAACACCCTTCCTGGATGGCCAGAATCTTGTTGATAATCGATGCAAAGTGCAGCCTGAGAGGCCCCTGTAACTGCTCGGGCGTTATAAGGTTCGTATTCAACAGTATTGTGCTCAGGCTCTCCCTGCAATGCTCCTGCTGTTTCAGAGCCCTTTGCAGCTTTTCTTCATCGATATTGCCTGTGCCCAAAAGTAGGGTCTCCAGCCTCTTCTCATCAGGGCGGTCCTTCCACTGGATATTCACCAGTTCCCCCTGGTTAAAAGAGAGCTGAAAATTATCCGACTGATTGTATATGGACAATATGCCGCTTCTCCCCTGGATGCTTATCAGGTTAACGATATCCCCGATCCCGTATTCGGACAGCGTTCCTTCATTCACATTTGTATTGAAAATACCGGTAAGAATATTCGTCAAACCCTTATTCCGTTCCAGGCCAAACGATTTATACAGGGAAGGCACCCGCAGGTCGGTATCCATGACGAGCGCCTTCAGCCCGGCCTGTGCCAGAGTCAGCCCCAGGTTGACGACCGTGGTGGTTTTCCCCTCCTGGGGTATGCTGCTTGTAATCAGTAAGGATTTGCACGATGCACCATCCAAAGAAAATCCTATATTTGTCCTGAGGCTGCGGAAAGCCTCTGAGAAAACGGCCGAGCTTTCCTTGTCCGTCACCAGCGGCGGCCTTTTGTTCTTTGCCTTTTTGGGTCTGTCAAACTCAGGGACTATGCCGAGCACAGGCAGCTTAAGATATTGCCTTACATCATCCTCAGTCCTTATCTCTGTCTGCATATACTCCATCAGGAATATAAGCCCAATGCCGGCCATGCTCCCCAGGATAAACCCCAGGATGATGTTCAGCCTCTTTTTTGGTTTTATGGGCGAGGCAGGCACGCTTGCAGGCTCTGTAAAACGGATATTGGATTTCTTCATGCTCTCGTTTATCTTGGTCTCTTTAAGCTTTGACACGAGTATGTCATAAAGCGTCTTATTGGTCTCCACCTCCCGCTCGAGTATGGAATACTGCACCTCCTTCTTGTTGGTCTCGAGTGCATCCGCCTCTATATCCGCCATGGCCGCCCGGATCGCCTCTTCCTTCCCTCTCAGCAAGTCATCCTGGATTTGAAGGCCCTTCAATGCCTTCTGCACTGCCTTGTTGAACTCCTCATTCAGCTTTGAGACCCTGTTCTTCACGTTCAACACATTGGGGTGCTTGTCCTTGTATCTCAAACTCAGATCATTAAGCTCGATCTGCGCATCTATAAGCTGCTTGTTCAGGTCCCTTAGTATGGGATCGTTTATTATCTCCTGGCTGAGGGACTTGTCCTTGCTTTTGTTTATAAGGTTCTCCAACTGAAGGATCCGCCCCTTTATCTCTATCCTCTCCGAGTTTGTCTTTATGAAAGAATCGTTCAACTCAGCGATATTCTGGGCGTTGATCCCCTGCTTTGTCTCTATCGAAAATATCTTGCTCTCGCTTTTGTAGTCAAAAAACCTCTTCTCGGACTCGTTCACCTTCTGTTTCATCTCGGTGATCTGTTCAGCTATCCAGTCCATAAAATCCTTAACCGAGCTTTGCTTAGCAGCCCTGTCATAGTCTATATAGGTCTCTCCCAGGCTATTGGCAATAATAGCCGCCCAAACAGGGCTTTCATCCGTCACCGTGATATTGATAAGCCGTGTATCAACCACCTGCTCCACATTTATCTTTGACCTCAGCGCTGAAACCATGTCCGCCATCTTCTTGTCCGGCAGGATGCCTGAAAAACCTGACGCTGCATCATCAA
Organism: bacterium; assembly: GCA_016934595.1. GTDB lineage: Bacteria > SZUA-182 > SZUA-182 > DTGQ01 > JAFGSM01 > JAFGSM01. Next base: position 13,212 of record JAFGSM010000048.1, read on the forward strand.
CGGCATCCCCTTCCTCCTGCCGGCTCTTGAAAATATTCCTGAATATCTCCTTGATGTTCTGCATATTCTCCCTGATATTTGCCTTAAAATTGGAGAAAAACCCTGTATTTTCCGCCAATGATGCAGCCTTTTTGCGGTCCTGAAGGCTCAGCTTTCTTATGACATCCTCCAGCACGCTGTAGCTTGTGATTATCTTTGACTGGGTATTTAGACCCTTCTCCTCTGAAAATGCGGATTCATAATACAGATATTCCAGGTTTTCACCTGTCACAGGCGATCTGTTCATGTCCTTGTCAATAATAAGCTGGCACTTTGCCTGATATATCGGGACTATGGTGTAGTTGCCTATGACTGTTGTGACTACTGTGATAAACACGCAGGCAATCAATATCCATTTACGCTTGCGTATAAGATTCCAATAATCCAAAAGGTGAACTTCTTTGACCTGATTCATCTCCATATCAAGATTCCCCATCTTTAAAACAGACTATAGTCATGTCATGCATAAGATGCCGTTTTGATTATTTTAAATCTGCCATCGCCTTGTAAAAGAAGGCATATGGTGTTCTCACCAGAAGCTCTCAGGAATATTCAGCCTGTCTCCCGGCATAAGCAGCATATCCTCGGTTCTCCCGTCAGCCACCTTGTTCAGGTCTACCTTATATACCACTACCTGCCCATCTATTTTTCTGTTGATGGTTGCCCTGCCTGGCGCGGATGTCCTGTCAAATCCCCCGGCGATGATACAAAGATTCAGCGCTGTAAGGCCGTCCTGGTATTCATATGCCCCTGGCTTTTTGATCCTCCCTGAGATATAGACCTGCTGTTCGTTTATATTGATATCCTTCTTCCCCTCAAAGAAAACGACATCCCCTGGCTCAATAGTTATATTCTCCTCAAGGCTTCCGTCCCTCATCAGCCGGTTTACGTCTATCACCACCGGTTTGTTAGCAGCCACCATTTCCTCGGAGATTTGTGCCAGCCCCCCCTTCATAGGAACACCCTTGACTCCGTTGGTGCCCCCGTTCCTTTTGCCGGCATATCCTGAATCTTTCAAAATGGGCCGCAGATCATCCTCCTGGACGCCCCGGAATACCAATATCCTTTTGCCGATCCTCTCCGTCACCCCTCCCGCTTTGGAAATCAGCTCAAGCAATGTTGTAATGCCTGTCAGCACATATGGGCCGGGATTTTTTACCTCCCCCAGGGCTATGACCTTCTGGCTTTTATATTCCTTTACAATCACGTATACATGGGGATCTACCAGATAATCCTTGCTCAAAAGGCCTGTGATCTTCTGCTCGATATCCTTCACAGTCATGCCTGCCACACCAAGGTTTCCTAACATTGGGAAATTTATAATACCGTCAGACGAGACAGGGATCGTCCTGCTCAGGTCCGGCTCTCCCCACACGCTTATCTCAAGGACATCCGCAGGGCCGACCCTGTAAACATCCTCCCTGGATGCATAAGAATATCCATTTAAGATAGCTATACAAAGGCATAAAACCAGTAAAATTGTTGCTAATACTGTTTTTGACAAATATGTATCCATTATTATTACTATTGTTGTGGAATTATAGTTTCTCCGGTTGGGTCACCAGGCGTATGCCAAACGCATCGGCTATCTCCTGTGTCCCGCTAGGATCTATAAACGGGGAGATGATGATGCGCTTGGTGATCTTGCAGCTTGTCTCTTTTTCGTAAAAATCCACCTTTTTATTAAACGCTGCCACAGCGGATTTGTCTGCTGAGGACTTTATCTCGACTATATAGGTTTTTTCGTTCTTTATGACAAGATCAAGCTCTATCTGGTCAGGCCGTCCAAAGACCGTTCCCTCTTTGTCGAATCCAAGGTATCTTTCCACTTTGAAGCCTACATCCTGCAAGATATATTTTATAGCTTCTCTGAATGCCTCCTCTGAATCCAGTCCCCACCTTGCTCCAAGTGCGCCGACCTTTACCGTAAACTGTCTCTCAAATCTGTTGAGGCTCTCTTCCGTTCTCTTTTGCGCCTCAGCCAGCTCTGCAACAGCCTTGTCCAGACGGTTAATCCCTTGATCCAGACGATTAATCTCCTTCTCTGTCCTTTTTTGCGCCTCAGCCAGCTCCTCAACCCTGGCCTCCGTCCTCTTCTGCGCCTCAGCCAGCTCTTTTACAATAGCTTTCAGTTCATTGAATTCAGACTTGCCTATCGACTCCTCACGGGATTTCTCAATCTCGGATATCAGTGACAGCAAGATCTCCTTCAACTGAGGCTCCAAAGTCTCCAGCTTTCTTACGAATTCAACACTTAGGGTCATCAAAAGCTCCTGATTCTTATTACGAAAATAGAACCTATCTTTATCCTTCGCTCCGCCGTAATGCGGCATGAGGGGTTTGCCTAACAAAAAGCAAATCAACCATATAGTGGTAATATAACATTTTTGTTTAGGAAAAACAAAAAGACACCTATACTGTATATACTTTAAACGGCCACAATCTGAGTTTCTTAAAATGCAATGAGCACAGATATTGGCAAGAGATCTTTGACAAGGGATAAACTTTATGAGCGATAAAATTTTTTTAGATTCAAATATTATGGTCTGGTAAAAAGTCGAATTTGTAAAGATACTGTTCAATAAAATCAGATAGTTATGATTACCAAAACTACCGATTTGTGACTTTTTAAGAGACCATCAAATATTGATGGCCCTAATCGCGCCTTCAGGGCAATAAAAAAGCCCATTGACAGGGCTAATCCAAAAGGCCGATGTAAACTTATATGCCAGATAAAGCCTAAATATATTCATTTGATGCGGGAGGGAAAATCTTCTTCTGCGAAAAGCACATCAAGGATATTAAGCCGTTTAGATGCTTTGAACAGATAACTCAACATTTGTCAGAATTCAAATACCTCTCCGCAAGCATATATTATCAAGGGTTTGACTGGGTTCAGTGTATATCTTCAATGTATTAATCATATCTGAAAGCTTTCATCCCTGCTACCATTCAAAACTCTGTACTACTATTACTCCTTTTTCTTCTGCCTTCTTCAGAAACCCTTTAGTAGCAAAATGCGTTATCAAAATCCTTACAATCTCTATATCTCCATACTCATCAATTACCGCTCTCACTTTCTCTTCTAATTCTTCGAATATATCCCTTTTCCCTTCCCTGTCCGTCCTTCTCTCGTCAAGTCTTAACCTGGATTCGCCTAATATGAAAACCTCTTTCCCATCCCGCTCTGCTTTGCCAAATATATTTACCTCTTTACCGCCAATCTCCGCCCTTATTATCTTTTCCTTTATATTTATTCCATATCTCCTCTTTAATACATTAGGCAACATTCTGTATGACTCATTCTCAAAGGCATAACCCATGCTTCTTGACAATCCTCCAAGATCACCTCTTGTGTAATTCAATCCCTTCACCAATTCTCTGATCTCTATCTCAGTATTTTTCTGTGCCTCAGCAAGCTCCTCAACCTTCACTTCAGTTCTCTTCTGTGCCTCGGCAAGCTCCTCAACCTTCACTTCCGTTCTCTTCTGTGCCTCAGCAAGCTCCTCAACCTTCACTTCCGTTCTCTTCTGTGCCTCGGCAAGCTCCTCAACCTTCACTTCCGTTCTCTTCTGTGCCTCGGCA
>JAFGSM010000049.1 GCA_016934595.1 bacterium
AAATGAACATTCCGTCTGGATCGCAGGAAGGTTAGCATTATCAGGAACAGGGGCTGTAACATCGTCAATGACCACTGTCTGTGTCTGTGTTGAGACATTACCCCTGCCATCGTCATAATACCATGTAATGACATGGGTGCCCTGATCCTGAATGTATATGGGATCGTTTGTATCTCCATAGACTATGCCCACTCCTTTGTCCCATGCCATCGGCACCGGTACGTTTGCATCACACTCCTCTATTATCGTTGGCAATGGATCTACATAGGGCAAAGGCGGAAGGGTATCCTGAATCTCAAGAATAGCCGTTGCAATGGTTTCCCATCCATAGCCATCCATTACTTTTATCAGAACTTCATTATCGCCATAAGCAAAAAGCTGGCCCTCAGGATCGCATACAGGTTCCAGCAGGAACGGAGGCATGCCGTCGTTATCTGACGCCTCGGCGATCTGATAGGGTCCCTCCCCTATTGACTGGACATATAAACGACGCAAGCCATCCAAGGCTAAATCAGGCGTACTGAAGAAGACTACAGTGCCGTTAGGGTCTTCCTGCTCAAAGGCAACATCATTTGTATCGATCTCAGGCGGATAGTAGTCAGGGCCGACCATGCCTGCTCCCTGGCCGCCATATGCCCCAAGATCATTCCTTGTTCCGTCACGGTCGTTGTATGCGGGATCCGGATTTCCTGCATCTATATCAGGGCTTATTGAAGAAAGATGATAATCAAAGTCCAATGCAAACGGAGGTCCGATCAAAAGTGGATCGTGATCATTCAGATTTGAATATTGATCGATTATAACGTTTTCGCTCCCTACGACTGCCTTCCCGGTATTAGAAACGATAGTGTTTTCAATATTGCCCGATGCCCCGTAGAAGAAAAACATGCCGTAATACGTTCCAGTCCTGACCGAATTCCTGTAGAAGGTGTTGTTAATAATATTTGTTAATAAATATAATGAATCCAAGGTGTACTCGCAGTACAACCCCCCTGATGATATAAATGCCTCATTATTTGCAATAACGTTGTTTTTTATCGAAGGGCTGCAGTGCATGCTCAATGAAATCCCGCCGCCGATTGTGTATGCCGTATTGCCGGAGATTAAATTGTTTCTAATGGGTATGGTGGTTGTGTCAAAGCAGAAGATACCGCCGCCTTTATCCGCCCTATTGTCTGAAATAATATTGTGAGACAGCAGTGCATTAGGATTATTTACGTATTTGATAAATAGGCCTCCGCCAGAGTCCGTTGCGATATTCTCAATGATTTCATTATTCCTGATGACAGGGCTTCCGCCGTCACACATGATCCCGCCGCCGAAATCAGCGGTATTTGACCATATCTGGTTATTGATGACCTTAAAATCCACGCAGTCCTTGGCATATATGCCTCCGCCAAACTGCGCATTTCCACCCTGCAGGATAAAACCGTCTATCGTGGAATTTGATGCCCCAATCACCACCGAGCCTGCGCCGAGGGCGTCTATAACCGTTCTGTTCTCTTGAGAATCCTTTCTCCTTTGCACCGAATCTTCATCGCCCTGAAATCCTCCATAAAGGGATACCCCTTTAGACAGCACTATGTTTTCATTGTATGTGCCTGCTGCGACCCATATCTGATCGCCGTTATTTGCCGCTGACAAGGCATCATTTATGGTACGATATGCGCTCGCCCAGCTAACACCGTCTTGATACGACCCGAATGAGTATTTGTCAACATATATAATACCGGTCGGGCTTGGCTGTGAAGTCTTGGATGTTTGAGGGACTACCTGTTTGATTATTACGGTATCATTATTGAAGTTTGCCGTTTTCACATTCTTATATTTTGACAAAAACGCCGAGTTAGGTACCTGGGCAATCAGACAATGAGGCCAAAAAACACCCATAATCAAAGCAAATCCCAACAAAAGGGTCACTGATCTATAAAAATTAAATCTTCTCGATAGCATCTTCATCTTTCATGCCTCACTTTCTTCTTAGAGGGTTTTCTTTGATTTATTAAATATAATTGTAAAATGCTGCTGTGCAACTGTTTTCTATTGCCATTTCCAAGCTGGCTTGCACATTTCTAATTTTATAAATTTTATAAACACACACCTCCTTTTATATCATTAATCATTGTTTCGATTTTAAATATTATGATATTATTTAATAATTATTTATACTATTTTGGATCTTTTATACCTTCTATGTGTAGCTAATCTATTTTTTCCCCTGACAACTGTAGCTCTTTTTTCAGAACGAAGGGCTCCAGTCAAAAACATCTTCTTCCATGTTTACAACATAACCTTTGGCGTTTTTTACCTTAAAATTGTCCCCGGCTATACGCCTTTCAAAAAACCAGAAGGCCGATCCCCATTTTCCTGAATCCTGATTGTAATTGGAGAGACTTATCGCCTTGCTATAACCTATTTGATCTATCATACAAAATGCATCATAATTTGCGGTTTGAGGAAGTGCAATCGAAACGATATTAAACCCTTCCCTAATATCTAATGAAACGGATGGATACTGACCAGAGAAATATACGTTTTGAATATCTTCGTTCACATACAGAAGATAACCCTCTCCATCCTGGATGGTGAATTCCGTCCCTTCAGCCTCCCCCGTGTCAGACCACCCCGTTGTCATCCATTCCTGGGTATCTTTGTTATATGAGCAGATATTTTCAACTGTCTGAGGCGAAAAATATCCCTCTAATAAACCATAAGAGGTCAAAGAACCCGAATTCTGGAACGGATAGGAAAAGGTGTTCAGCCCTGGCACAAAATCCAGGGATAAAACCAATGTCTCTTTTACCTCAAATGCCGGGGACAATGTGGCTGACCTCCCATCAGGATTTGTTATGGTTAGGTCGTATATGCCTGCGGGCAATCCTGCCTGAACTACCGCTGTCAGGGTGTTTGGATCAATATACATCACCTGCGTCAATTCGTAGCCGCCCAGCACGACCATTGCCCCATTATTGAATTCCTCGCCTTTTATGGTAACGGAAGTATATGTGCTATTGCTTCCGGATGATGGTTGTATTTCAAAAATCCTTACAGGTATACTAACTGAAAGATTCACAACCCAGTCACCCGCCTTCCATAACAGATTCCCCTGTGCATTTTTTATAGCAGCATCCTGAATATCCAGGACAACCTCCTGTGAATATTCCCTTCCAGCGCTTTTATCCCATATCCTCAATCCAATGATGTTGCCTGTGCTTGGCCCATTTGTAATAACCGGATTATTATAAATAGGCAAATAATAACTATTTGCATCTTGTTGTATGGCAAGCGCTCCGCATAACTTCTGATTAAAAAATGCCCCTATCTCGTCCCCAAGCTTATTTGGATCAGAAGTGTCCCTGGGTTCAGGATTCTGATTGTTTATCTGAATGGTCCCGTATATTGTCATGATCGATGAATCAGGATTTATAAGCTGAGGATTGTCAATGACAAAATTAAAATGCTCGGAATGAGCAATGCCAAAAGAAGCCATTATAATGCAAACAATGAGTATCGTTTTTCCAGCGCAGCCCCCCAAAACCCTTAGCAAACTTAAACCCCTTTTTCTCAATAGTATCAACCTCCCAATTCTATTTCCTTGATAGTTCCCCATGCCCCTTCGTAAACTATGTTTCCTCCCTCCATGGGATAAATACGTTTATCACCAACCATAAATATTATCTCATCCCCCACTCTCAGCCCCTCTTCCCTTTCCGTGTCAGCCTCATCGATATATACATGAAAAAATCCGTCATGTGTGCCATCCTCTTTCAAATCAACCCTTCCGCATAATGCGCCCCTGGGTGTATATGCCATCAATTTTTCTCCAGGCGGGACGCCTATTACCTTGCATACAAATTCCAGGCTCCAGGGGGTGGGATTAAGCGGGTCGCTCCAGGGGGTAGGATTTAGAGTGTCCTCATTCTGCTGGCCCTTATCCGTTCCAAAGGTTTCGCTTACAGCAGTTGATGTAAATGCCTCTGTTGTTTTGGCATCCTGGGTGATATTGCCTCCATGAGGGCTATATCCTGCCACGTTCTCCTGAATGGTTTTGTTTCCTGTCACAACACCCGTATTTATCGCCGTGCCGCCATAAGTTGACGCAGCCTTTTCATTTTCCTGTATCTGCCCTGTCTTTTGGGCGGGTTTAATCACTTGAAGCCCTGCGGAACCGGGATAAAAGTCTAATGACGGCATCCCTTGCCGCACGGCTCCGCCTCCTGGTACTGAATTATATCCTCCAGAGAGGGACGGAGTGGGCGCAATGGCCACTGATCCGGTTTCAATTTCAAAGTCATCTTCCGAAAGAGAATCTCTCTTTCGGCCTTCCTTTATATTATCTTCTATTTTATCTTTTCTGCCTTTGTTAGCAATTTCTTTTCTTTTTTCTTTTACAAATGTGTCCGGTGTGCTGCCTTCCTGTTGAACCCTTTTTTCTGTTTCGGGTTTCAATATATATTTGACATCCACTTCGCACATGCTTTTAACAAATCTGCTTCCGAATGAATAAAATGCAAAAGCTCCTGCTGCAATAACAAAAAACGAGACAATGCCAAAAAGAAAAATACGCCCTTTGAAACGGCCTTTCTCCTTGTGTCCGTTTTTGTCTGAAAATATTTTATTGTTGCCGTTTAAATCCATATATAACCTCCAAACTCCTGTGGTTTCACGAATAAGGTCTGTCTCATTATCGCCTGAGTTTATTGAGAACGGTCATTAAATAAAACAAAACCATAAATCCCAATTTATTGAATACCACCAAAAATTAAGATGCAGAGGAAGGGGGGAGATCAACTAATCTCCCCCTTTTCCGCATCAAAGTGTTAACCTCTAAAAAATATTCCTCTTTTTTGCTATATCATGAAATAAATCAATCAAAATACAGCATTGTCGAGGATGCATTTATCCATTCAGCCATTCCAGGTCCGATATACCTTAAGTCGAAGGTCTGGAAGGCATCATCCCATACCCTTACACCGATATCTTTGAATCCCGGGGAATGGTCGATGTTCACGTAGGTTCTGAGATATGTCGCATTCGCGCCAAGGAATATCTCATCGGGTGTAAAGAATGTATTGTCCACGTTAACGCCATCCACCAACGGGAACGACATTGCAGAGGAGAAATCCCCAACCGCAAAGTTCGTGATGCTTGGGCCTGTTGCAACCATCCTGAGCCAATCGCTCCAGTATCCGGCCATATTCCATCCAACGGTTAATTGTTTGTAATAGGGCTGATTCGGTTTGCCAATTACAGAGTCTCCAAGGACAACCAAGACGCCTGCCTTGGCCATCTTGATCATGTATCCGTTTCCAGCGCCGAAGAAAGCGATTTTGCTTCCTCCAGCAATCGGCGGGACATGGGTTGCGGGGTAGTCTTGTACAAAACCGCCGCTTCCATAATAGTTCGAATCAAAGGTGCATGCCTTCTGCCATCCCATTCCGCATGGAGGACTTATCGTGAACCATACCTTGTCTATATCGTCAACGGGAACTTTGTCCCTGGTCTCAACCCCATTCCAGTTCAACAACGGAGGTCCATAGAAATCTGCGCCTGTTTTCAGGGTATCAGCATGCTCATCCCCATAGCTCTTATCGATTGTTGTGGAGATGAAATTCCAGTTGGGGCTTACGTATATCTTCTCCTGCATATCCAGAAACATATTGAACAGATCTGGGTAAGAGCCTTGATGCCATTCAATATAAAAACCGGCGTCAGCAGGGACAAGACCTGTCATGATATAGAAGTCATCCTGGAAATTGGGGTCAAAGGCATTGTAAGGCAGAGCCTTGCCGCCGCATGCAGGATCAGGATTTGGGATAACCACCAGGATTATGGCTTCACCATCGCTTGGCGTGCCGCAACAGCCTCCGCTTACATGAAGGGCATAATAACCATCTCCCCTTCTAAGCTGAGTTGCCCCGGAGCAGCGTGCAGGATCGATCACCAGTTGGCAGTATGTTGGAGAGCATGGATCTTGATCAAACAGATCGGCATGCCTGAAGGCCATAACGATTGCGCCGCAACCTGGATCGCAATCTTCGGTTAGGCACAAGGAAAGCGGACTGCCATTTTGGTCGAAGATAAAGCCCTCTATTTCCATTGAGGCGTCGCCCACCTTTGGCCCGCTAACGTCAAAAGGCGCGACATCCGGATATGCAAAATAATCCGGTTTATCAGCAGGCCCTTGCACATTGGTCGGGTTAACAGTCGTCTGATTCCCTGCAAGGTCTTTGATAAGCTCTGTGCCGATCGAGATGCCTGCCGGCGGGCTTGATGACTGGATCAGGAAACTTATGACACCGTCTGATCCATCCACATCAAGCCAATTCTTGTAAGTCGGAGCTGGATTGATCACAAAATAAGCGCTGGGAGAAAGACTTGTATCTGGTATCTCTACAGCCTCTGAGAAGTTTACTTCCACTGCATATGTGCCAGGCACGGCCCCATTCCAGAAACAAACCTTGACAATGGCTGCCGGGGCTTTATCAAGCACAGGGCAATTCTGGTGTTTGAAATCGCGTCTGTTTCCATAGGCATCCACAAAATAGTTATTGGCATCCACGAACAGATCAAGCGTGCCTGTATAATTGGTATCATATAAATCATAAGGGAATACACCTTGATTGAGCGCTATATGCGTAACATTATGAACTGGATGAGGATCGGTGTCTATCGAATTGATATCCTTATCGGGAATCAACGAGGAATTATACAGCAGGGGATGATTCAAAGGATCATTTGCAGGGTCAAACGGAATCTGCCATACACCGCGATTCCATGTCAATACAACCTCATCGATAAAACCATCACTGTCATTATCCCTTGTTGACGCCTCTTCGATCCATGGAACGGTCTTATTCAAAATGGAAACTGGATCATTGCTATAAGTGCTGGCCGTATTTCCAAGTACATCCCTGAAATTATCCAGTTTTACATTTACGATGCTGATTTCCGGATCAGCGGAATGGGCGTTATACAGGATCGGGCTTGCGCCATTGGCCGATGTGCCCAGATTGATGGTGAGCACACGGTTAGCGTCCGTTATGCCGGGTATCAAATGGGCAGCCAGGCCCTTCTGTTTGCTCCAGTCAAGGCCAAATGGGACATCGATATTTTGCCATGCGGGATCAATAGGATCAAAGACGAACCAGTCGTGTCTCAGTTTATTTATGGTCAAGGTTTGAGACAGTGGTTCGCTCCACTCGATCATCATGAAATGTTTGCCTTCTGAGAGCAAGGCGCTGGAGGTCTTGCCGCATTCGCCATCGATCATATACCAGGATTGAACGATGTAAGGCCCAACCTTATCCTCGGCCAGCCAGCTAACATCGCCAGTAAAATCGCCCCCGGTAAGACCAAGCGGCTGAAAAGCTCCGGCTGCGTTTTGCACTGGCTTGATGGTGACGGTAGGCATATTCGCAGGTGATGTATCTTTAGTGGGATGATTGACATACAGAACGACTGTCTTCTGCTGCCAGGTCTGGTATGTTATGCCATAAGGATCATCTATAGTGCCTTCGATAAAAAAGGCGGCGTAAGGCACCACTACCTCGGCGTTAGTCGGATCTAAAGGCTCCGGGAATGAAACCTCATAAAGGTTTGGATCTTCCGCGGTAAAATCAGGAGGAATAGCCGCAAGCATCTCATCATTGAATTCCACCATTATCTCCCAGTCTCCGCCCCATGATGACATATAATCGGTTGCTGCCACACGCTCGATCATTCTAACCGTGTGGGCAGTCTCATACTGATTGGCGCACAGGACTAATGCCTGGTTTCCGTTAAGGTCGGTGATACCATTGGCGGGATCCATGTTGACCCGGTCTCCATCCACAAGGGCGGCGTGAGCTATAACCTCATTGCCGGATATTTCAAACGTCGTGAAATCAAGGGTTGAAACGCTTCCTGCGCCGTTCCATACCTTGAAATCATTGGCATCGGGCGTACCGGCCAGATCGCTGCTGAAAACGAAATGGGTCTCATCATCACTAGGATCAGCAGTATCATTACCAAATATCTGGACTCTCATGAGCCTTGGGCCTACGCCATCATCAACGCCTGCATAGAAACGGACTCCATTATCATACACAACAACCAGTGGGGTATCCAGGTCATTCCATGTGTTATCGTTGATATCCGTATTGGAAAGTATCCATGCACGGTCCAATTCGATTATGTCGTCTGCTCCTGAATTTGCATATACGGTATCGATTACAAGCGCCTGATTGCCATACCATACTGTATAATGGGATTTGTTTGTGTCATTGAGATCAATAGGAAGCCTGATGTCAAAGGACTTATCAGGACAGCCTGCGCTTACGCCATAATCCGTGGTTGCATTCCTATTAGTGATCGGATCAAGATACTGCTGCAGGGTAATATTGTATCTGGGCATAAAACCTTCATGCCTCGCACCTGTAGTAGCAGCCCTGAAACGGAGGTCATAAGTGCCTTCGGCAAGGGTTCCAGGCACATTAATAGTCATGACCGAAAGATCAGCGAATGCCCCTGTCTCCAAAACATCGAGCACCTCATTAGCAGGGTCAGTAATGTCATCCATGAAACAATAAAGTCCATCGCCTCCATTGGCCGGGTCGTTTAGCCCGCCAGCGTCGATATATGCATTGAAGAAATTATAAATCGTGGTATTTGAGGCAGGCAGCAAAGTCGAATCAAATGGATCGACGGCTTTGTTATTAAGCCTGAAGACTCGTTCAGTTTTTGAGCTATCAGTTGGATCAATATTCTGTAACACGTTATTAACATACAATTGAACCCTGATATAGGTTTCTGCGAATGAGAACGTGTCAGCAATCCCGTTTACATGTTCTTGGCCTATACGGAAATAAGTCTCTGTGCCTGTCCTTTTAATGATATCAGGCGTCACATTTCCCCAATTTGTCCATGAGCCATCCGGGAATGCTGTAACCACAATATCATAGTGATTAATGAATAGGCCAGCCTCATGCTCTATAACGAAGATGTAATGTCCTTCATTGCCTGAGCCCCAATATGAACATTTGAGCTCGTCCTGAACAACAGGATCAAAATCGGCAAACGGGTTTAATTCACCCAAGATGGGGTCGTCATAATTGATAGCAATCCGACATGTGCGCTGCGCTTGAGCAACTATAGGCATTGCAAGTAAAACCATAGAGATGAGCAAAACCATAAAAATACTAATTGTCTTTAATCTATGCTCAGTTTTCATCTATACCTCCTGATTTTTATGAAGGGTATAAACGTTTTTTAAGGAGTCTAAACGTTTATTAAGATTAAAATTAAATAAACATATATCAGGAACTATATATCTTTTATCCCTTTATGACCTCCTTTCATTATGTTGAATTCTTTTTTACCCCCACCATTTTGCCTTATAATTCAATTGATATGAAACCACCACCTCCTCCATATGGATGTCTATTATGACTTATTATGTGAAGTAAGCCTATACCTAAGAATTAAGCTTATACCCAAAAAAGCAAAATAGAAAATGATTGAAAAAATATCCTATTTTAATATGCCTCGTAGACATCCTTATAGTTTTATAAAAATATTTTGTCTATAGAGCATTAGATTTATTCTTTAATTAATCAAACAATCGCTTGTTTAGATTAATTCTTTGTCTTTCATCGTAAATGATGGAACACAGATTTTCAGCAGGAAATACTGACCCTTATTAAAGCTTGAATAGAATAGATAAAGAGAATATATTAAAAAACCAGTCAGTCCTTTTATTTAAATTAAATGTCAGTTATCAGATATCAAACAGATACTTATATTAATTAATTATGAATCTCTATATTGTCTATAATAACCAAGGATACTGTAAACCGATTTTTCTAAAATATATATAAACTATGGTTGGAAAAACTCAGATGAAAATATACAAAGTTGTTGATATGATTTAAACTAAAAAATTCATATAGTTAATGAGTCGCCTGATAAACCATATAAAAATGATAACAGATTTTTTTCTCAAAATCAAGCGCTCATAAGCCAATCGTCAGCCACGAATCATGATAATAAACGACACTGTTGTTTATTAATTCAAATAAGTATTGATGGCCTCGTAAAAAGTAATTTAGATGCTGAAAAACCAGGATTATATCGCCAAAATAGACATCAAATTTATAAT
>JAFGSM010000050.1 GCA_016934595.1 bacterium
GTTAACGAGATACTACAAAAGGAAGAGTCAACGAAAGTGCAAGCTCTATAATCGTGGAGCAATGCGGGTATTAGTTAGTAACTATGGATTAATAGACCCGGCAAAATATGTTTTGAGTTGACATCCTGTGAATGCTTGAGATGAAGACTATCGGTAAGCCGTGTGCGGGAAAATCGCATGCACGGTTTGATGAGGAGGCCCAGAGCTGCGATAAGCGCAACTCTGGCTTTACTCTATCGGCACAATAATAATATGGCATTCCCTGCGGCCTGAACACTAAAACAATATCATTAAACAGGGATTTTGCCCATGCACTCAGCATACCTATCTTTTCCTTATCTTTAAATAGCCAATGATGGCCGCCTTAAAGTCTACAAAGTCATTGAGATTTTTTTTACGTATTCCTATCACAATCTCCGGATCAATTTTTTCGTAATTATGCACGATGATATTTCGAAATTTTGCCATTTTGTCAAAGGCTGTGAGCTGCGATTTATGGAGAATTTTGTTCTCTGCCAGTATGTTAAACATATCTGCATAGGTTTCTGGAATTCTCAATTTTTCATCTGAAATGATGTGCCCGCTTATATCCATACATGTCTCTATCATCATTTGCAGTGTTCTCTCAACGATTCTCTGGACCTTCCAGTCGGATGCATAGGCCTTTAAGGATAAATCGGTATATTCGTTTATCTGCTTCAAATATTCATCTAAGGCAGAAATCTTCCTGAGTATGAGGTTTTTATCAACCATGCAAATACCTTTCTTCAAGGATGCGATCTTCTATCTTGGAAAAATCTAGACTGGTACGAATGGTAGTCGATTCAAAGGCGTGGCGAATAAACGGTACATTATCCGCTATGACCTTCCTTGCCTTCAAGATCCTCATCTTGAGGCTCAGTGGTGCTGTATTCAAAATAACAAGATCAAGTCTGTCAGTTTTAAGAATATCTATTAAATCGCCTAGAATTTCAAGACGTTTATCGGGGCTTTTTTTATCTATCAGATAAACAGCGATGTCGATATCGCTTAAGGCGGTTGCTAGATCTTTGGCCAAGCTCCCAAAGAGATAGCCAAAAGCGATGTCCTTTCTCCCTTTAAGATACTGTTCAACCTTACTAAGTTTTTCTGGGAAGTCATTTTTCATTGGGGCTAACAGGGATATTGGGTCCACAAATGGTGATTATTGATTCTAACTATACAATTTTATTGTAAATTATAGTAATACGGGTATTGAGAAAAGTCAACTATAAACCTACATGGCCAGAAGCGACATGTCACTGCGTCCTTAGCGCTTGCCCGCCTATCTTTGTGGTGGGGTAAAATAACGTTTGTATCTCTGTTACCCTGTGTCCTACTTTTGGACGCGGATATGCACGGGCTTCGCACACAGGTAAAGATAAAAGATAAAATCTGCTTCAATCTGCGTATATCTGCGTATATCTGCGGTAAAAAATTGTTTTAAGTAAAAAGCTTGATATTGAATGGATTTTTTGGTATGAATTTCGTATAAGTGAATACGGAGTATGTATATATGAGAATATCTGAAAGAGGACAACTTACCTTGCCAAAGGCTTTGAGAAATAAATTTGGGCTTCATAAAGACGTTGAAGTAAACCTTATAGCAGTTAAAAACGGCATCCTTATTCAAAAGTATACCCGAAGCATGCACCCTATTGATAAGGTTGTAGGTATTCTGAATCGGCCTTCTGATACAGACGAGTACATTAAGAAAATTCGCGGCGTATGATAACAGCTGTTGATACAAATATATTGCTTGACGTGTTCCTTCCTGACAAAAGATTCGTTGCTGATTCTTCAAAACTTCTTAAAAAAGCCTATGATGAAGGCGCCCTGATAATCTGTGATATTGTCTATGCAGAGCTAGTTCCACAATTTAATGACAGAAAATCACTCGAAAGAACTCTTTTAGAGATAAATGTAAAAATTTCAACTTTAAATGCAGATATAGCCTTTATAGCAGGCGAAAGATGGGGTTTGCACAGAAAAAATCCGGAGGAAAGAGAATAAGAATTATAACCGACTTTCTGATCGGGGCGCATGCATTAGAGAAAGCGGACCGTTTTCTTACACGTGACAGGGGATTCTATCAATCCTATTTCCAGGAGTTACATATATTATCGCCTTAAATATGTAACTTTGGGAGCTGCAGGGTTTAAGAGGCCGCGGATACACGCGGGCTTCGCACACGGATAAAGATACAAAGTAATTTGTTTTAATCTGCCTATATCCGCGTAAATCCGCGGCTAAAAACATCCCAGGCAGCCATCCATACCTAAACAAAATGCAAGTCAACTATCACGAGCTGAATCGCCTCCATCCCCTTCCATTTATTGATCTCCACGTGGAAAAGTGCATCTACTGATTTTCCCTCCAGGGGATGGTATTCTGCCATGCGAAAGGCTATGCAATCAAAGATAAAGCCCTGTGCCTTAAGCCTTAGCTTCAGGTGGTTTTTGGCAACTACCTTAGAGAATAAAACATTGAAGGGCCCCGCCCAAAAGATTGGCTGAGGATTATCCTGACCAAAGGGCAACAGGTCTTCGATCTCTCTTACCATCTGAGGGTTAATAGACTCAGGGGAAATCTTTGCATCTGCATATATTTTTGGAACCATATCATCCAAATCTATTTCTGATCTCGCAATGCCCTCAAACCGTTCGCAAAACTCCCTTATATCTCTTTGTTTCAGGCTCACACCCGCGGCATGACTATGTCCGCCGAATTGTTGCAGGATATCGCCAAGCTGAAAAAGGGCCCCATAAAGATCGAATCCATCTATGCTCCTGCCTGAACCCCGTAATAAATCCCCCTCGGCTGAAAGGATAAATGCAGGGCGATTATATTCTTCCGTAATCCTCGAAGCCACAATACCAACCACACCCCTGTGCCAGCTTGCGTCATAGAGTACTATTGCCCTCCGCTCCTCTAAATCATCGATTTTTTCTATCCTGTCCCTGCTCTCTGATACGATTTTATTTTGTATCCCTTGACGCTGGGTATTTAAATAATCCATCCGCTCTGCAATCGCACAAGCCTCTGACTCATCGCTTGTCAAAAATAAATGAACAGCGCTTGATGCTGATCCTAACCTTCCGGCAGCATTTATCCTTGGCGCTATCTTAAACGCCACATCATTAACAGTTAAATCCCTATCTCCCTTTATTCCGGCGACCCGCAACAGGGCCCTTACCCCGGGACGCTGCCCTTTTCTCAAGACATCAAGCCCCTTCTTTATGAAAATTCTGTTTTCCTCAAGCACGGGAACCACATCGGCAATTGTTCCAATAGCCACCAGGTCGAGATATAGGCTTAGATCAGGCTCGTACATACCCTTAAAGAAACCAGCATCCCGTAAATTCGATCTTATAGCAATGGCAAGATAAAGGGATAATCCCACACCTGCAAGCTCTCTGAATGGAAAAAGAGAATCGGGCCTGGCGGGGTTAATGGCAGGGCAAATTGCGTTAAAATCAGGTGGGACCTTATGATGATCCGTAACAACAACCTCCATGCCTAATTTTTTTGCCATGGCTATTTCCTTAAAAGAGCTGATTCCACAGTCAACGGTAATTAAAAGAGATGTACCTGTTTTTGCAATCTTTTCAACTGCCTCATTATTTAAGCTATAGCCCTCTTTAAGCCTGTCGGGTATATAAAATGAGGCTGGAACACCTAATTTTAAAAGAAAGTCAACAAGTAAAGATGTAGCGGTTATGCCATCTACATCGTAATCGCCATATACTGTTATCTTCTCTCTTTTTTGTATGAAGGCGCTTATGATCTCAACAGCCCTATCCATATCCCTTAAAAGAAAGGGATCCCGTAAGTCCCCTAACCTTGGGGACAGAAAAGATCTAGCAGAATCTAAGGCGGTAACATTTCTGTTTAGAAGAAGAGAGGCAGTAAGGTTAGATACCCCTAATTTCCTTGCAAGCCACGTTGCATTAAGGGCGTTATCCTTTATCCTCCAAATTTTATCTTTGTTATTTAACACCGGCTATCCCTTGAGCAATATTGTAGCAGGAACTACCTATTTTTTCGAAGGCATTAAGGATGTCTATAAATATCATTCCCCTATCCACCTCACAAATCCCCTCGAATAGTCTCGCATGGTGGCTCAACCTCATATCTTCAGACATCTTGTTAATACTGTTCACTAATTTTACCGCCTCTATCATTATTTCTTTATCAGAGCGCTCTATGCCTTTAAGAACAACGGAGAAAAACTTTTCAGCCTCCGAGGAGATGGTTTCATAATCCTGCATAGCCTGAGGTGAAAATATAAGCTTCTCATCAAGCATACGCTCAATGGCAGTGGCGATATCCTCTAACTCATCGCCAACCCTTTCGATATTATTGGTCATCCTCATAAGTGAGGTTATCTCCCTGGACTCCTCGACAATTATATTTTGCTGCATAATCTTTACAAGGTAATCAAGGATCTCCTTTTGAAGATTATCAAGTACCTCTTCCCTGCCTTTCCATGTGGCAACAATCTTTGCATCCCGTGTTTTAAGTGATCCAACAACCCCGTGAAACATGGTTTTAGCCTCTTGACCCATTCGTATAATTTCATGACGCACCTGCACTAATGCTACTTCTGGAGAATCAAGGTAGCGATTGTCTATGTATTTTATGTGATATATATCGTCAAGCGCTTCAGTTTTTTCATGAGGTGTTAACCAGACCGCTGCCTTTACCAAATAGGGAAGGACAAGAAGAAAAATAATGGCATTTATCAAATTGAACAGGGTATGGGCATTTGCAATATATCTTGAAATGAAAGGTTTCTCAGTGCCGATAAAAAGGTCAGGATCGCCGGCAGAGAAGATAATGCCAGTGATGTAGGTAACAAGATTAACAAAATACGGAAACAGGAGAATAACAAAGAAAACACCAATTACATTAAACAGGGTATGTGCCCTCGCTGTCTGATGGGCATTAATATTAGAACCAATACTGGCCAATTCAGCGGTAATCGTAGTGCCAATATTATCACCTAAAATCAAGGCTACACTGCCCTGGAAATTTATTAATCCCTGGCTTGCCAGTGCCATTGTAATGCCAACCGTTGCGCTTGAACTCTGGACAATTATAGTAAGGACAGTGCCGGCAAATACACACAGGAGGATTTCGCTTAAATTGTCTGCGCCAAATCTTGTCAAAAAACCAATAAATGCCGGTTCATGTCTTAGGGGTGCAAAGCCTGCCTTCATAGTGGCCAGGCCGTAAAAAAGCATGCCGAAGCCCAAGAGAACCTCACCAAGTTCCTGCCATCTTTTTGACTTAAAAAAAAATTTAAATAATACCCCTGCGGCAATCGCAGGCAGGGCATATTTCGTAATCTTAAAGGCAATAATTTGTGCTGTAACAGTTGTCCCTATGTTGGCCCCGAGGACCACGCCAATGGCCTGGGTGAGGCTTAGCAATCCAGCATCCACAAAACCAACCAGCATAACTGTAGTGGCGCTGGAGCTCTGAATCAAGCTCGTAACCAGCGTGCCGGTAATGCAGGCCATTACCCTATTCGAGGATACGGCACTTAAAATAACGCGCAATTTCTTGCCTGCCGACTTTTTGAGTCCGTCAGACATTATCCTCATGCCGAATATGAACAGGCCTAAACCCCCGAAAACCTGGAAGATTATTGTCTGCATAAAAGCCTACTTGTTATATGGATTTAATACATAATTTTGTAACCCTTCACAGGCTCAGCGTTCTGCCCGCCACAAAAACGGCGGATACAGGTTCAAAGGTTCAATAGCTAAAGACAGAATCCATAAGCCTGAATGTTAAAC
>JAFGSM010000051.1 GCA_016934595.1 bacterium
AACAGCCTGAAGGTGGCTGCTGCAAATGGTCTTAAAACGGTTTCTTTTCCGTCCATAAGCACGGGCGCTTATGGTTATCCTGTTGAGGATGCTGCCGTTATCGCCTTAGATGCGGTATATAAATTTTTAAAGGATTATCCGGAAATAGAACTTGTCCGGTTTTGTCTGTTTGGATCACGTGCATATGAGATATTTCGTGCTGCCCTTGAAGGATTGGAAAAATAAACCATAAGAAAAACGTGACCGTTCAATATCCTGTGAAAATAATAACTCATTGCCATTTAAAAGCCTATTTTCCCATAACATATTGAACAGTTACAGGAAAACAAATTTTCAAAAGGGGTGTTCATGAATCGTGAAAAACAGCAAGCGATAGCCATTATTGGCATTTTTTGTATAATTTCAACTGTTATCGCTGTCCTGGTTTCACAAAGGCTGGCAGAATTCGGCCTATGGATCATGCCTGCCCTCTTTCATCTCTATCCAATAGCTACGATCTTGTTTGCGGTTATTTATTCTGCGGTCACATCCCGTAATGTCCTGTGGTCGCCGCTGCTTGTTTTCATGGGGATAGGACTTTTGCTGGAATGTCTCCTGTTTTGGCTCATGGAGCTTTTTATATTTGGATCGCCCAAAATGATGGCCTTGTTTATTTTAGGCCAGCTTATCTTGGTATATGGTGTTACATGGATACTGTATTTTTCATTTGCTTCCCGTCTGCCTATAAATAAGGCATAATAAAGGCAAAAAACTATGGAATGGCTGGAACTGCCTGGTTACATTACACCTCAGATGCTGGTCAATGCCTGGAATGGGGCTCAGGAATGGGCATACCTGGATAGCAGCGACACAGTTAATCCGCACGGAAGGTATTCCCTCCTTGGATTTGACCCGTTTTTGCGTCTTACTTATAAAAATGGAAGGGTTTCATTAAATTGGAAGGATGGTCAAAAAAACTGTTGCTCCGATCCCTGGAGCGTAATACGGGATTTGTTGCTTAGTTATGAAATAAATGGGCTATTTGATAATGAACTTCCAGCAGGCGCTGCCATTGGTTATATGAGTTATGATCTGGGCATGGAATTGGAATCAGTGTCAAGTTCGGCCAAAAATGCTTTTGGATGGCCTCTTATGGAGCTGGCCTTTTATGACCTTCTTTTTTGTTTCGACTACAGGGGCGGGCCAAACCTTGTTGTCTCCACGGGTTTTCCTGTGAATGATATCAGAGGAAGACGCAAAAAGGCCAAAGAAAGGTTGACGCATGCTCTGCACATGCTTGAGGAAAAGAAGGGGTTTGCCGATTTAGTACCAGGAAATAACAAGCATGGCCAGCCCCGTATTTTCAACAGCGAATTGGAATCTAACTTTGATCATGAATCCTATCTCAATGCTATTGAAAAGATAAGATCATATATCTCCGCAGGCGATGTTTATCAGGTAAACCTTTCTCAGTCATTTACAGGCACGACTGACGCGGACGGCTGGGATATTTATCAACATATAAGGCAGTTTAACCGTGTGCCTTTCGGGGGGTATCTAAGGTTTAAGGAGAGGGAAATATTATGCTTTTCCATGGAAAGGTTTCTTCGTATGCAAGGAAAACGTGTTGAAACTCGACCTATAAAGGGGACAAGGCCAAGAGGCAGAAATAAGGAGGACGACATTAAATTGAGGAGGGAATTATTTACAAGCCCCAAAGACAGGGCTGAACTGGTCATGATTGTTGATATGGAGAGGAATGATCTCGGCAAGGTCTGCAGGCCGGGCACGGTAAGGGTAAACAGGCTTTTCGATGTTGAACAATATGCCACAGTGTCCCATCTTGTTTCTACAATCAGGGGAGATCTCGAGGACAGGGCGGATCATTTGGATTGCATCAGGGCGTGTTTGCCTGGGGGGTCTATAACAGGCGCGCCTAAGATCAGGGCTATGGAGATCATCGATGAACTGGAGGGCATAAAAAGGGAGGTGTATTGCGGAGCCATAGGATACCTGGGCTTTAATCAGGTCTCGGATTTTAATATACCGATCCGGACAATCCAGAAGGAAGGCCCGAATATAAGATTCAATGCCGGAGGCGGCATTCTTTATGATTCTGATCCCGAATCCGAATATCAAGAGACTTTACACAAGGTGCGCAGTTTCCTGGAATGTCTTTCTTGGCCCGGGTTAAAGGAGATACAAAAATCCGTCACAATGCGGCAACCTTAGGATACTGTGCATTTACTTTTTCACTGTTAAAAAAATAAAAAGAGACGGTTTTCAGGGCTAAAGGTATGAGCGCATATCTTATTTATAACGGCAGGACAGTAGAAGAACATGAGCGTTGTATAAGTCCTTTGGACAGGGGTTTTATGCTCGCAGATGGGTTGTTTGAGACATTGAGATCATATAATGGCAGGCTGCCCTTTTTGGATCTGCATCTTGAAAGGCTTAAGCAGGGCATGTCACAGCTTGGTTTCCCTTTTGAAGGGATAAGCCTTGATTGCTGCCATATAGAGGAAATGGCAGGGAATCTCCTTGCCAGAAATAAGGTCTTGGATGCAAATATTCGTTTGACAGTGAGCAGGGGGATTACGGACTCAGGCCCCCTGCCAGAATGGGGCAAAGGAAGACCAAACTGGGCTCTAATAACAAGGCCGCTTCCATCCCATTTGGAAACCGATCAGGAGAATGGAATCTATGCAATAATTTCGACCGTAAGAAGAAACAGTTTTTCCCCAACAGCGCATCTTAAAACGGTCAATTATCTGGACCAGATTATGGCAAAGAGGGAGGCGTTTTTGCAAGGGGCGCAGGAGGCTATTCTTTTAAATGAAAACGGGATGGTAGCCGAGGGGGCGACCTCCAACATCTTCTGGATAAGGGGAGGGTGCGTTTATACCCCTTCTCTTGATCTTCCTGTCCTTCCCGGTGTTACAAGGAGAAAGGTGCTGGAGATCGTCAAAGATAAAGGGGATGCTTACAGGGAAGGTGTATATGGTACTGGGGAGCTGCTTGAGAGCGACGAGGCATTTATAACCAATTCTATCTGCGAGGTCACCCCTTTGATTAAAATCAATAATAAAAGCATTGGGGATGGGAGTCCGGGGGTTGTTACCCGGAGGATTCAGGCGGAATATAAGGATATTGTAGCTAAATATATTTGATATAAAGGGCTTTTATTGACAAACATATCATATTTGGCTATTATCAACCTAGTAAAAATTATTGACATATAAACTAATTTTGAAGGGAGAATTTAGATGCACAAGAAGGACTTTTTGTTTACTTCTGAATCGGTGACAGAAGGGCATCCCGATAAGATGGCAGATCAGATATCCGATGCGGTTTTGGACACTATAATATCTAAGGACCCTGTAGGGCGTGTGGCGTGCGAGACTCTGGTTACAACAGGTTTGGCCATGGTTAGCGGGGAGATAACCACAAATTGTTACGTGGATATACCCAAGATAGTTCGCGAGACAGTAAGGGAAATAGGATATATAGATGCGGATTACGGCTTTGACTTTGAAACATGCGCTGTTTTGACTTCTATAGATGAGCAGTCCAGGGATATCGCCCAGGGAGTGGACGTAGGCGGGGCAGGGGATCAGGGTTTGATGTTCGGCTATGCATGCACTGAGACTGAAGAATTGATGCCCATGCCCATTCTTTTGGCTCATAAGCTTACAAAGAGGCTCAGCGAAGCGAGGCGAAAGGGGATATTGTCTTTTTTAAGGCCTGATGGCAAATCCCAGGTGACCATTGAATATGTGAACCTGAAACCCTTGCGGGTGGATAATGTGGTGATTGCGGCGCAGCATAATCCCGATGTATCCATAGAAACCATTAGGGAGGGGATCATAGAGGAGGTCATCCGGAAGGCGATCCCTGAGGGGCTGATCGATAAAGACACGGTTTTTTATATCAATCCTACAGGCAGGTTTGTCATAGGTGGTCCCCAGGGAGATTGCGGTATGACGGGCAGAAAGATCATCGTGGATACCTATGGCGGCGTAGGGAGCCATGGGGGCGGGGCCTTTTCCGGCAAGGACCCCAGCAAGGTTGATAGATCGGCTTCGTACATGGCCAGATACATCGCAAAGAATATAGTCGCATCCGGTATTTCCGAAAGATGCGAGGTGCAGCTTGCATATGCGATCGGGGTGGCAGAGCCCGTATCCATAATGGTGGATACATTCAGGACAGGCAAGGTCACGCTGGACAAAATCAGAAATCTGATCAGGGAACACTTCGACCTGACGCCTAAAGGCATAATCGAAACCCTGAACCTGCGAAGGCCCATATTTAAAAAAACCGCGGCTTTTGGTCATTTTGGACGCCTTGATCCGGATTTTACCTGGGAGAAGACAGATAAGGCGGATCAGCTTCGCAGGGCCTCAGGCTTATAGCTGGTGTATATAGATGTTAACAAAGGGAGGTGAGATAGTGAATAAAGGCGCAGGTTCTTTAATCTGTGACATAAAATCAAAATCTCTGGCAGAGGCGGGCAGGTTGCGTATGGAATGGGCGGGTCAGGATATGCCAGTATTGGCTGCGATCAGGGAGAGATTTGAAAGGGAAAAACCCTTAAAGGGATATAATATTTCGGCGTGTCTTCATGTAACCGCTGAAACAGGCAATCTCATGGTTGCATTAAAGGGAGGCGGGGCACATGTGGCCCTGTGTGCATCTAATCCCTTAAGCACCCAGGATGATGTTGCGGCATGTCTTGTGGTTGACCATGATATACCGGTATTTGCTATAAAGGGTGAGGATAACAAGACCTATTACAGGCATATAAATGAGGCGCTGGATATAGGCCCCAATCTGACTATGGATGATGGGGCGGACCTTGTAAGCACCCTTCACTCAAAACGTAAAGAACAGATAGAAAGTGTTATCGGCGGTACAGAGGAGACCACGACAGGGGTTATACGGTTGAGAAGCATGGCTGCTGACAATGTCCTTCTTTATCCTATAGTGGCTGTGAACAATGCCATGACCAAGCATTTTTTTGACAATCGTTATGGTACAGGGCAGTCCACTATAGACGGGATCCTCAGGGCGACAAACCGGCTTTTGGCAGGATCGGTAGTTGTTGTTGCAGGTTATGGCTGGTGCGGACGCGGTCTTGCCATGCGTGCACATGGCCTTGGTGCAAATGTCATAATAACAGAGGTGGATGAAATAAAGGCTATAGAGGCGATTATGGATGGATACAGGGTTATGCCCATGAAAGAGGCGGCTCCAATAGGCGATATTTTTATCACCCTTACAGGCAATATCAACGTTATCGACAAACACCATTTTGAATCGATGAAAAACGGTGCTATTGTTTGTAACTCAGGCCATTTCAACGTTGAAGTAAATATACCAGCGCTGGAGGAGATGTCAGTGGAAAAGAGGCAGGTACGTGATTTTGTCGTGGAGTACACACTCTCTGATGGCAGAAGGATCAACCTGTTGGCGGAAGGAAGGTTGATCAACCTTGCTGCCGCAGAGGGTCATCCTTCTTGCGTCATGGACCTCAGTTTTGCAAACCAGGCCCTCGCCGCTGAGTATTTGATCAAGAAAGGCCAGGAATTAGATAAACTAGTCTATGATGTGCCCGGGGAAATAGATCGTCACATTGCCCATTTGAAGCTTGATGCAAAGGGGATCAGGATTGACAGATTGACCGATGAGCAGGTACGATATCTTAACTCCTGGAGTCAGGGCACATGATAGATCTGTTTTGGCAGGCTTTTGTATCGCTACTCTCCATGGGGTTTTTATATGCCCCGCATATCCTTTGATAAACAAATTAGGGCGGAAGATTTTTGTATTATAGGCCGATAATAAAAGTAGCATGCAGCATATTGCAAGCGCCGGTTTTTTTACTGAAAAGGCCCGCGGGAATATCTTTTGTGTTTATTTTGATATTTTTATTGACCGGTATATACTGGATAGAATCCTGTTTCTCAGTGGCCGATGCCGAAGAATATGACCAGAAGATATTAAACCTGTTTGTCAGCGAGACAGATGGCGAAGATTTTAAGTGGGAGCTGAAGGCTGAAGAGGCCTTAATGAATAATGATGGGGATCCGGTCCTTCTTAAACAGATTGACCTTCATTATTTCATCGTTTCTGATGGGGATTTTTTTATGAGGGGGGATCAGGCGGATGTTGATCTTTCCGCAAACAGGGTTTATATGAAGGGCAAAATACGAGCCGAATCGCATGACGGGATTTCCTTAGAGACAGAGACGCTGCTTTGGGACGGTACTCAAAGGTCGATTTCGACGCAGGACAGGGTTTCGATAAAAAGACCCGATCTTGAGATATACGGCCAGGGATTAGAGGCAGATCTCGGTCTGGAAAGGATCGAGATAAAGGCTGATGCGAAGACGGTTATTTATTGAAGGGCTTGTCCTATTTCAGGTGGTAGCCTTTTGGGGCTTGGCTAGTGTTGCGCCGGCAGGGCAAAAGGAAGGGATGATAATCCCTGATGCTACGGTTATAATCACCTCTGACAAGGCGACCCTGGACAACAAGAAAAGGGATGCGTTATACTCCGGCAAGGTTAAGGTCGTCAGGGGTGAATTGATTATGACGTCCGACAGCCTGAATGTTTTATTCTATGATATTGGCCAGGGCGTTAAGCTGGTACATGCCAAAGGTCAGGTAAAGATTTGGTGGAAAGACAGATATGCCGAGGCGGAAGAGGGTATATATGACGATCTGGCCGGGACAATAGTTCTTTCGGGCGCTCCAAAGACATGGCAGAATGAGAATGTTATCAAAGGAGACAGGATCGTTTATGATCTTGTCAAAGACACGGTGATTGTGGATGGAGGCGTAGAGACCGTTCTCCAGATCGGTTCAGGTTTTTTAAGAAATACCGGACAGTGATATGGCGTTTATCTCAGAACAGGTCTTGGAGGCACGAGGGTTAGTCAAATCTTTTCGTTCCAGAAAGGTTGTAAGCGGTGTCTCTCTTAGTTTGAAGCAGGGGGAGGTAGTAGGCCTTTTAGGACCGAATGGGGCAGGGAAAACAACCATTTTTAAGATAATGGCCGGCCTTGTCAGACCGAATGAAGGAAAGATATTTTTGAATTCTCAAGACATCACAAATGAGCCGATGTATAAAAGGGCAAGGATGGGCCTGGGTTATCTCCCCCAAGAGCCTTCTGTTTTCAGAAGGCTATCAGTTGAGGATAACCTGATGGCAATAATGGAAGCGGTTCCTGTTAACAGGATTCAGAGAAAAGGGGGATTGGACAGTATTATCCAGGAGCTGGATCTTTCCAGTGTAAGACATCAGAAGGCAGACACCCTTTCCGGCGGAGAGAGGAGAAGGCTGGAGATTGCCAGAGCCATTGTGCCTGAACCCCAATTCATGCTGATGGATGAACCCTTTGCAGGGATAGACCCAAAATCTGTTTTGGGGATGCAGGATATAGTTTCTCAGCTTAAAAAAAAGGGCATCGGGATGATAATAACCGATCATAATGTCAGGGAAACGCTTGCCATCACAGACAGGTCTTACATCATTTTTGAAGGGCGGGTGCTTATTGAAGGGACATCCTTTGAGCTGGTAAATGACCCAAAGGCCAAAGAGGTTTATCTCGGAGAAAGGTTTATGCTTTGAGGTTGGTCCGCAAATGATTTTGTTGACAAAAAATAGGCATTATGTTATTGTTTAATAAAAATAAAGTTGACAATCTAACCGTTATAATGCCAATCTGTTATGATCCTTGAAAGGAGGTCAAAATGACCAAAGCCGATTTAATATTAGAGATTGCAAAACAGACATCTTTGACAAAGAAAGAGTCGGAAACGGTTATTAAGACTGTATTTGAAAGCATTAATAACGCCTTGAGCTCTGGCGACAAGGTAGAATTGAGGGGATTCGGAAGTTTTAGGGTTCGGGATAGAAAATCCAGGCAGGGAAGAAATCCAAAAACTGGAGACACAGTGAATGTTCCCGCCAAAAGGGTGCCCTTCTTTAAGGCGGGGAAAGAGCTAAGGTCCTTGGTGGATAATTGATTTGATAAGAATCAGAGGCGAATGGGTATCAATTAATAATAAGTAAATTGACAGGGAATTAAAAGGGAAAAGCTATGGCATTGGATATGAAACAGACACTCAGCATGAAGTTGACGCAGAGGTTAATGATGACGCCTATGCTGCAGCAGTCCATAAAACTGCTTCAGTTGTCTAAGTTGGAGTTGACTCAAATGGTGCGCCAGGAATTAGAGGAAAATCCCCTTTTAGAAGAGATACAGACAGACAGTCAAGAAAATGCTGCAGAAAATGAGCAGCCTGACTTTAGTAACGATATAATCAGGTCTGAGGATATAAAATTGAGTGACGCCGATCAAATATATGGTTCAGATTCGGGATCGGATTTCGAATGGCAAAATTATTTGGATGACAATATAGAGTCTGAATATTATTCTTCTCAAGAAGAAAAAGAGCTTCCGCCGCTCGATAACATCCTCACCCGTCCTCAATCCCTCCAGAATTATCTAATGTGGCAGTTGCGCATGTCCTTGACCGATAAGAAAGAGTTTCCAATCGGGGAGTTTATTGTCGGCAATATCGATGAAAACGGATATCTAAGGGTGAACTTGGAAGAGGTTTCAATGGAGTTGTCAACTCCTTTGGATATTGCTGAAAAGGTTTTAACTTTGATACAGGGGTTTGATCCATCGGGGGTCGGGGCAAGAACTATTCAGGAATGCCTGCTCCTTCAGATAGCGGAAGAGGATCCATGCAGAAGGTCGCTTCTGGAACAGATTGTTCAGAATCACCTTGGTCATCTGGAGTCAAGAGAGTATTCAACAATCGCAAAGGATTTGGGCATCAGCATAGATGATGTAATAGATTTGGCAAATGTAATTTTGACTTATGACCCAAAGCCAGGCCGGAGTTTTGATCCTGATTCCTCATACTATATTGTTCCTGATGTTTTTGTCTACAAAATAGATGACGAGTATGTAATAACGCTTAATGATGAAGGCCTGCCGCAGCTTAGAGTCAGCAATGCATATAGACGTATCTTAAGGAATGCGCGCAAGGTGCCCGATCAGACGAAAAAATATGTGGAGGAAAAACTTCGGTCTGCTGTATGGCTGATAAAGAGTATACAGCAAAGACAAAGGACACTCTACAATGTCTCGGCAAGCATTATTAAATTCCAGAGGGATTTTTTGGATAAGGGCCTTGCATATCTCAGGCCCCTTACCTTAATGGATGTGGCTCAGGATGTTTCCATGCATGAGTCGACTATTAGCCGCGTCACAACAAATAAGTATATGTATACTCCAAGGGGTATTTTTGAATTAAAATTCTTTTTTAGTCCAGGGTTTAAGAGGGCTCAGGGGGATTATATATCCTCTGTCCGGGTCAAAGAGCTTATCAAGGAGATGATAAAGAACGAAGACAGCAGGAAACCTTTGAGCGACAGTCAGATTTTGGAGATGCTTGGTAAAAAAGGGATAAATATCGCCAGACGAACCATAGCGAAATACCGTGATGAACTGAAAATCCTCCCTTCTCAAAGGAGAAAAGTCCTTTACCCGCGCCGCTCTTAAAAACGCCCTTGTCAAAAGTTTTAATGTTCGATATTAATTGGGCGATTAGCCTGAATTATGAATAACAGGTAACCAGATGCAGAATATAACAGGTGTGGAGATTTTCTATTATCCTGCCTTTGATTTGCTTTCATACCAAAATCGTTTTATTCTCATACTTGATTCATCATTTTTTACATTTGGAGGGTTACCCGGAGTTTAGCCCGGGCAATCTTCTATTCATATAAAAGGGGGCTTTTGTATGCAGTTATCAATAACCGCAAGGCATATGGAATTGACACAGGCATTAAAAGATTATATTAGAAACAAAATAGAACGTCTTAACAAATATACAGACGAAATCATTGATGCAAGCACAATCTTGTCCGTAGAAAAATATCGGCACAGCGCCGAGATCACTCTTAAGATTAATGGCATGACCTTCAACAGTGTTGATATAACTGAGAATATGTATAACTCTATTGATAGGGTTGTCGATAAACTTGAAAGGCAGTTGAAAAAGTTTAAAGAAAAACGCAAGGAACACAAACATAAAAAGGATATAATAGCGCCATCCGATGTCTTTAGCCCTGATTTATCGAAGACATTGGCTGAGGATATGAGGCTCGTGAAGAGTGTCAAGATTCAGATCAGGCCGATGGATTTAAAGGATGCTATAGATGCTCTTGATTTGAACGATAAGAAGTGTTTTGTTTTTATAAATGTTAAAACAGGGAAGATTAATGTTATCTATAGAGACGCCGAAGACAAGTTTATACTGGTGGAGCCTGAGGAATGATGCCTTTTAGATTTATACACGATTAGGAGGCCGACTAATGAAAGGGACAGATTTGAAGATTGTCGATCTTTTATCTAAGGATGCAATAGCTTCTGATTTAAAGGCTGATAATAAGGAAGATGTTCTAAGAGAGATGGTCAATCTTCTTTATAATGCAGGCAAGATCAATGACAAGGAAAAGGCTTTGGAAGTGCTTCTTGACAGGGAAAAGCTGGGCAGCACCGGCGTAGGATATGGAGTGGCGATACCTCATGGGAAATATAACGCTATTGACAACCTTGTTGCGGCCTTTGGAAGGTCGAAAAAGGGGATCGATTTTGATGCTGTGGATCACAAGCCAGTGCACATCTTTTTTCTCTTTCTTGCGTCCGAAGACGCTGCAAACCTTCATTTAAAAGTGCTGGCCCGGAGTTGCCGGCTTTTAAAAAGGGATACATTCCGTGAATCGCTTATGCACGCCGAAAATGAGGATGATATTATGAAGGTTATAGCCAGAGAAGAAGTATCCATGTCATAGCCGAAGCATACTGTTTTAATTTATCCAGCTAAAAGTTTTATTTTATTTAAAACAACCATATCAAGATATGAAGAAGCCCAAATTTTTAACCGTAGAAGAACTACTCAGGGAAAAAAAGGATTATCTGGAATTAGAACTTTTATCTGGTAGATCCGGGTTAAAAAATAGAATACTAAAGGCAGGTGTCCAGCTACCAGGGTTGGCCCTTGCCGGATACATGAAAAAACTGGATCCGGAAAGGATACAGATTATCGGTGGCACAGAGGTAGAATATCTTTCATCGCTGAAGAAAGAAGATCGTGCAAAGATTCTAACCGGTCTATCCAAAGTTTCATTATGCTGCCTTCTCATTACAAAGGGTCTGGATCCTCCCATCGATCTGAAAAAACACTCAGAGGACAAAGGGATTCCTCTCCTGAGATCGGGATTGCAGACTTCCATACTTATCAGACGGTTGATCAATTATATGGAAGAGAAGCTGGCAGAGGAGATGTGTTTGCATGGGGCGCTCCTGGATATCTTCGGAGTAGGTGTTCTTGTTTTGGGCAGAAGCGGAATAGGGAAAAGCGAGTGCGCTTTGGATCTTGTGACAAGAGGCCATCAACTGGTCACTGACGATATTGTCAGGGTTAGCCTTTTGCCTCCGGATGTTCTGATGGGAACAGGCTTTGACTTGACACGGTATCATATAGAGATCAGAGGCATTGGTATTATCGATATCAAAGAGATATTCGGAGTCGCTTCGGTTCAGGGGAAAAAAAGGATAGAGTTGGCTATCCTGATGGAGGAATGGAACGAAGAAGAATATGACCGCGCGGGTTTGGATAGTCATACAATGGAATTCCTGGGGATCAACATACCAATGATTCGGATGCCTGTGGCGCCTGGACGCAATTTGGCCGTCATTTTCGAAGTGGCAGTTCGAAATTTTCTTTTAAAGAAAGAAGGTGTTCATTCTGCCATGGATTTAGACCGTAAGATTAAAAGTCAATTAGGGAACTGAGACAAGGAGGAAAAACACAGAATGGTAGGTGTGGTAATTGTTGCGCATGGGAAATTGGCGCAGGCATTTAAGGAGGGCACTGAGCTTATTATGGGAAGTCAGGAGTATTTTGAGGCAGTGTCAATAGAGGCTCAAAACAAGGTTGACCTGGCAAGGGAAAGGCTGAAGGATGCAATCGAAAAAGTGGATCAAGGAGAAGGCGTCCTGATCTTGACCGATATGTTTGGAGGAACTCCATCAAACCTGAGCCTTTCCTTCTTAGAGGAGAGGACCGTTGAGGTTTTGACCGGCGTCAATCTCCCGATGTTGATAAAGCTGGTAAATCTCCGGCAGGAATCGGCGACCTTAAAATTGCTCAAAGAAAAGCTTTGTTTTTATGGAAGGGAAAAAATAGTGGCCGCCAGCGATTTGTTAAATCAAAAGATTGCTCAAAAATGAAAAACGTTTATTTTATTCTAGGGATACATAACCATCAACCTGTAGGCAATTTTGACTTTGTACTGGAAGAGGCGCTCAAAAAGGCATACAGGCCATTTTTGGAATGTCTTGCCAGACACCCTGAGATCAAGATAAGCCTTCATTATTCGGGCATATTATGGGAGTGGTTGGAGGACAGATACCCTGATATGATAGATTTATGCCGGACTATGTTGGATAGGGGACAGATAGAGATCCTCTCCGGTGGATTTTATGAACCCATCCTTTCAATAATTCCGGATCATGACAAACTTGGTCAGATGAACAAAATGGCGGATTTTATAAATCGTAAATTCGGTGTCAAACCCCAGGGCTTATGGCTGGGTGAGAGGGTATGGGAACCGAGTCTTCCCAAATTCATTCATAACGCAGGGTTGCAGTACGTTATTGTGGACGATCTTCATTTTATGGCCGCAGGTTTGGAGGAAAAGGAATTGCACGGATACTATCTCACCGATGATCAGGGCAAGGCTATAAAGGTGTTTCCAGGCAGCAAAAGATTGCGCTATATAATTCCCTTCCAGCCCCCCGAAAAGACAATAGAGTACCTGGCCGAAATAGGCGGGCGGGGATCAGGGGATATGGCCACGATGGCGGATGACGGTGAGAAGTTCGGCATTTGGCCGGGGACTTATAAATGGGTATATGAGCAGGGATGGCTGGAACGTTTTTTTAATCTAATCGAACAAAACAGGCAGTGGTTAAAGATGTGCACATATTCTGAGTACATTGCGCAAAGGGCCCCGTTGGGCAGGATTTATCTGCCAACGGCAAGCTATACAGAGATGGAGGAATGGGCCCTGCCTTTTGATGCGCAACGGGCTTTTATATCCCTAAAAGAGAAGCTGGAACAAGACGGATTTGAGTTGAACAGCCATAATTTTATCAGGGGCGGATTATGGAGGAATTTCCTTTGCAAATATAAAGAAGGCAGCAATATATATAACCGTATGTTGGATGTCAGCGAAAAGATAGAGGATACAGGGTCTGTTATTGGCAAAGGCATAAAAGATGAGGGAGGCGCTTCATGGCTTTCATCTGCCAGGAATGAGATCTGGAGAGGGCAGTGCAATGATGCCTATTGGCACGGGCTATTTGGAGGGCTATACCTTCCGCACCTAAGGGCGGCCCTTTATTCACATATTATCAAAGCAGACAACATGATAGAAAATCACAGGCATTTAAAAGACAATTGGATTGAATGCCAGCTGAAAGATATGGATCATGATGGTTTAGACGAGATAATAATCAACACGGAAAAATTCTGTATCTTTATAGACCCTGATTCAGGGGGTTCTATCTATGAATGGGATTTTCGTCCTGTATGTTTTAATGTGATAAATTCATTGATCAGGAGGCCGGAAAGTTATCACCAGAAGATACTCAATCAGGCCGTCAAGGGAAAGACTAACAACAAGGGCGGGGTAAAAAGCATTCACGATTTGGAGCAGTCCAAGACACAAGGGCTTGAAAAATTGCTTGTATATGACCGTTATGACAGAAATACACTTTTAGATCACTTCTTTGATCCGTCTGTCACGCTTGATGAATTTTCAACATTGAGGTATTGCGAGGCCGGAGAATTTTTAAACAACGCTTATCAATATAAAGTGGCAAGAGATGTCAATAAAATTGATATCATACTCTCCAGGACCGGATCTGTTAATATGTCGGGATTGTTAAGCATTTCAAAGACCCTGTCTGTTTGTCCGGGGAGCTCCATCATAAAAATAAATTATTCAATAAAGAATAAAGGAGATTCCCCGATAAGGACGGTGTTTGGCGTGGAATTTAATTTTAATCTTTTGGCTGGAAAATCTGAGGACCGTTATTTCCAGATGGATGGCCTTAAGCCCAAAGATCCTAACTTGGCAAGCCGGGGAGAGACTAAGGCAATTGAAAATCTTTGTATGATAGATAAAAGCCTGGGGCTTGAAATAGGGATTCGCACCATAAAAAGGGCGGCCTTGTGGCGGTTCCCGATCGAAACGGCTTCCAATTCAGAAGGGGGTTTCGAAAAGGTTTACCAAAGTTCCGTCATTTTGTTTCATTGGCCTCTTAATCTTCAAAAAGAAGAGATACAAACATACGACTTGGACTGTTGGGCGAGACAGATATAAGGCATCTGTTCATGAAACAATTTCATCCCCTGCTTGATTTCTAAGCAAGAGCCTCAATTCATCGTTAAAGACCTTATTCCGGTTTTTGCTTGAACAACACAAGGGATTCCGGACCTCGTTGAAATGACGAAAAACTATATATGCCGAATAAAGTAGTGACAATAAAGAATACATTAGGATTACATCTGCGCGCTGCATTAAAGCTTGTCAATCTTGCCCATCAATACAAATCAGATATTTATTTGCAAAAGGATGATATCAGGGCTAACGGAAAAAGCATGCTGGGAATAATCACTTTGGGAGCGTCCTGTGGATCGAGTGTAGAAATAATGACAAACGGTTCGGATGCACAGGAGCTACTTGACTCAGTTATTCAGTTAATCGAGAGAAAGTTTGACGAGGAGGAATAAAGTCTTATGTCAAGGACTTTGAAAGGCATACAAGTATCTTCCGGAATAGGCATCGGAAGGGCTTTTCTTATCGACCGTCGAAAGATAAAGGTTGAGAAATATTCAGTCGATGTCAGGGATATACAAAGGGAGATTGAAAGATTTCATAAAGCGCTGGATCTTTCGAAAAAACAACTTCTTGAGATAAAAGAAAAGCTGGTTGCGGAAATGGGAAAGAAGGGACATGCAAGCATAGTCGATGTTCATATCCTGATACTTGAGGATGAGATGCTTGTCAGGGAGGCTATGAAGATAGTGGAAAAGGAGCATGTAAACGCAGAATGGGCCCTCCGTAAGGTGCTGACTCAATTTGCCAGTTTTTTTGAGGCCATAGATGACCCTTACATAAAGGACAGGAGGAGCGATATTGAACATGTAGGGGAAAGGATTTTGAGAAATTTGGTTGGCAAAACAATAAGCAGCCTGGATTCATTGGATCATGACGTGGTGGTTATTGCGCATGACCTTTCTCCTGCCGACACAGCTCAGATGCATAGAGAAAAGGTCCTGGCCTTTGCCACGGATATGGGGAGTAAAACCTCTCATACTGCAATTACTGCAAGATCTTTGGAAATACCCGCGGTGGTAGGTCTGGAAAGCATATCTGTTTCAGTCAAGACAGGAGAGCCCGTCATTGTGGATGGCAATGATGGCATAGTAATTATAAACCCTGAGCCTGAAGAGTTCAGGAAATATCTTGACAAGCAGAAACATTATAAATATATAGTATCAGGGCTTTTAAAGTTTAAGGATCAACCAGCAGAGACCCTTGATGGATACCATGTCGAACTCAAGGCCAATATCGAATTTTTTGATGAAATCCCTCATGTTTTAAGCAGAGGGGCGGAGGGGATCGGTCTTTACAGAACAGAATTCCTGTATATGGATCGCAAGACACTTCCAACCGAAGAGGAACATTTCCAGATTTACAAGAATCTGGCTGAGCAGATAAGTCCATATTCGGCTGTTATCCGAACCTTGGATCTGGGCGGCGACAAAATAACATCAAAACTCCACGAGGCAGACGAACCCAATCCTGTCTTAGGTCTTAGGGCAATCCGGTTTTCGCTTAAGCACCAAGACCTTTTCATGCTGCAGCTCAGGGCTATCCTAAGGGCGAGCGCCTACGGGAAACTGAAAATACTTTATCCAATGATCTCAGGCATCGATGAACTGCGTCAAGCAAAAGCTGTCCTGGCTGAGGTTAAACATGAACTGGAGTCTAAAGGGATCGGCTTTGACAAAGGGATACAAGAGGGGGCTATGATAGAGATCCCGTCAGCGGCGATGACAGTTGATCTGCTGGCAAAAGAGGCGGATTTTTTCAGTATAGGGACAAATGATTTGATTCAATACTCGATTGCCATTGACCGTGGAAATGAGCATGTGGCATACCTCTATGAGCCATTGCATCCGTCTGTATTAAGGAGCATTAAAAAAACTGTGACAGCGGCTCATAGCCAGGGAATCAAGGTGGCAATGTGTGGTGAAATGGCGGGTGATCCTTTATGCACGCTTATACTGGTAGGCATGGGCCTGGATGAATTGAGTATGAACGCGTCTTCGTTGCCTGTTGTAAAGAAAATAATACGGTCTATTAGATATCAGCAGGCGGCGAACCTTGCTTACTGCATAATGACTCTATCTTCCGCTGAAGAAATAGAGGGATATGTCGGCAGGGAGATGGGGTCTCTTTTCCCTGAGTTTTTTTAATAGCAAAGCGTGCATTATCCCCATGCAGCAAAATTTTTACAGCATGCCCATTGTTATTCCTTAGTAAACAAACAGGACCTTCCTATGGAAACCAAACTACCCATAGAGATCAATGTTGACAGGCGATTTTTTGATTGTTGTGTGCGTTGCGGCATTTGTCTTGGAAGTTGCCCTGCATACAAGATTATCAGGCAGGAGGCTTACTCTCCGCGAGGCAGGTTGGAGATTATGAGGGCCATTGCCAATAAAAAGCCCTTTTCGGCTGACGAGATAAAGCCGTATCTTTCAAGCTGCCTTTTTTGTCTTCGGTGTCAAAATAATTGCCCTGCAGGGGTGGAGTTTGATCTTTCTTTCTTTTTGTGCATGGGCCTTTTAATGAAAAGAAGGGATGTAATGTTCAAAGATATTGCATATTCAAGAGTGGAAAATGAAGAAAAAGTCCCATCCTTTTCCAAGGTTGAATATTGGGCAGGCGCTCAGATAAAAGGGGATGATCAGGGGCAAGCAAGGGCTCTTATATTTCCAGGCTGTTTTATTTCCCTGAATGAGATGGAACATATAAAGACATATCTCATAAAAAAAGGTGTGAATACCCTTTTGCCTCCGGAAAGGGTTTGCTGCGGGCTTCCTTTCTTGTTGAAAGGGGAGATTGAAAGTGCATTGCGGCACATTAAGCAGAACATAGAGGTTTTGAACAGATTGGATATACGAGCGGTTTTTACACCCTGCCCTTTTTGCCTTATGGTTTTCCGGCGATATTATCCTATTTTTTCAGGTTCAAAGATAGACATAGAATTCAAACACATCTCGGATTCCCTGATGTATGAGGATTTAATGCCTGCATGGGAAAAAGATAAGAAAGTGGCTTATCATACGTCATGTTTGATTGATAAGGCCACCTCCTATAATCATAAAAAGATATTAAAATGCCTTGCAGGGGATTCATTTATAGATATACCAGGCGATATCTGTTGCGGTAATGGCTTTGGTCATTCTTCAGAAGATAGCGCGGGCATTTGTAAAGAGATTTGTTTGAGGGGGCTTGGCAAGATAGCTGAAAGAGGGGTAAAATGCCTTGTAACCGATTGCCCTTCATGCACTTCAAGATGGAGGGAGGGGATTGCCGAAGGCGGTTGGGATATCGAGGTGCTTCCCTTTTGGCATTTGGTGCCAGGACAGAAATAAACGCAAAACAATAAAGATGGCCTCGTAAAAGTAATTTTGATGATAAAAAACCAAGATTTATCGCCAAAATATATATCAAATTTATAATATTAAACTTATTTTTAAGGGCATTTTAGACTTTTTACGAGGCTATCAATAAAGGAGAGTTACTATTTCCTCAGGACATTGAGCAGTTACAAAATCTGGTATGTTTATTGCATAATTTGTTGTTCTAGATCTGGGTTGTTGAGTATTACCAAGACGACAAGGAAATCTCGTCTGATATTTTTTTATTATTAAAATGTGAAATCGATTGATATAACAGCTTAAACAGTAGATAATACTATCTGTTAAAAATCTGTAAAAAAAGAGGAAGTGGGTTTGAAAAATAGAGTATAATGATAATGTATGAAAAAAGGATCATACCCTTTATACAATTTTATCAAAAGCTATATCTATTTCTATAGGAAAGGGGGTATAAAAGCAAGATTAAAAGGCGGTTTTTCGGATTTTTAGCAAGGTTTAGAAGGAAAGGAGAAAAAGGTGAGAAATACAGGTTTAAAGATTTTGTCATTAGGTATATTGTTTATATTCGTCATTTGCATGGGGTTGATTGTCCCTTCTGACGCCCAATATTATGGGACAGGCTATTACGGCACGGGTTATTATGGTGGCGGTTATTACGGCACGGGTTATTATGGCGGCGGTTATTACGGCACGGGTTATTATGGGGGCGGATCCTATGGCACAGGGTACCCTGGTAGTTTTTACGGCGGTCTGGGAGGAGGATATCCAATACACCCAGGCTCTTCCCCATATGGTTTTAACGGATTTACAATTCCATATTATAACCCATTCACGTTTCAGTCCTTAACTCCCCTATATCAGACATACGCCCAGAATTATGATTATTCAAATTCAATAGCAAATCTGGCAAGGGGTTTCTGGTCTTGGTCAAGTGCCATGCCAGGGCTGCTCGGTTCGTTTAGCTTGCTTGGCGGATTATGGTAAACATAAAGGTCCATTTCTATTTATGGGCCTTTATGCAGTTTGGCTTTTTTTAGAGATAAGCCTCTTTTTTTACGGGGGGATGGGTATCTAAACAAAATCGATTTAAAACCCATCCCCTCTTCTAATTTATATGAAAATAATCCAGCAACCCACTGTTTTATTTATTTTCATGCTTCGTTGTGATCGGTGGATCATGGCGGTTACTGTATGAAAAATTTTCATATTTCATGAAGGGTTGAAGTCAGTTATGCAGCGCCGCTGACTTGACATAGCAGGGTTTTTCTTGTTATAAATAAACACTTTTATAAATCCATTATTTAAGGCATATAAGGTGTATTATGAAAGAAACCCTGGCCATCAAGATATTATCCAGTCATTGTAAGAAACAGGTTAAAGCCGGCGAGCTTGTTGTAGTGCCTGTGGATTGGGCCATAACCCAGGACGGGACCGGTCCTCTGGCAGTGCAGCAAATGGAACAACTGGGTCTTGATGGGGTATTCGATCAGAAGAGGGTGATCCTTTTTATAGACCATTCTGCCCCAAGCCCGAGAAAAGAGCTGTCCGACGCGCATCGAATTTTGAGGTCTTTTGCAGAAAAGACAGGGGCTATGCTCTCCGATATAGGGGAAGGGGTCTGCCATCAAAGGCTGGTTGAGGATTTTGTGAGGCCTGCTGATGTAGTGATAGGGGCTGATTCCCATACATGCACATCAGGCGCCCTTGCGGCATTCTCAACAGGGATGGGCTCTACGGATGTGGCAGTAGGGATGGCTTTGGGCAAGACGTGGATGAAAGTACCTGAGACCATAAGGATCGAGCTGGAGGGCGAGTTCTCACCTTGGACTTATGCCAAAGACCTCATGCTTTTCATCATCGGAAAGATCAGGGCGGATGGCGCCACATACATGGCACTGGAATTTGGCGGCCCTGCCATAGACAGTATGCCCATGTCCGACCGAATTACACTCACAAACATGGCAGTCGAGGCAGGGGCGAAAACAGGTCTTATTGCTTCCGATCCGGTTTGTCGTGAATATTTGAAGGAACACGGAAGGGGTGATGATTACCAGGAGGTATTCCCAGATCCAGGCGCAGAATATTCCAGGGCAATAGAGATAGATTTGGCGGACATAGGGCCTACAGTTGCCTGTCCCCACAGGGTAGACAATATATGTTCCGTAGAAAAGATAGCAGGAAAGAAGGTGGATCAGGTATATATAGGCACATGTACCAATGGCCGCATTGATGACTTGAGAGTGGCTGCCAGCATTTTAAAGGGCAGGCGGGTGGCCCGGAATACAAGGCTAATCGTTGTGCCTGCATCTAAAAGGACATTTATGCAGGCAATGGATGAGGGCATCATTCGGGATATGGTTGAGGCGGGAGCTGTTATATTGGCACCGGGATGCGGGCCTTGCGTTGGCATACATGAGGGTATTTTGGGGGAAGGGGAGGTATGCCTTAGCACACAGAACAGAAATTTTCTTGGCAGGATGGGAAATACAAAAGGGTACATATATCTTGCATCCCCTGCCACAGCGGCATTTTCAGCAACAAGAGGGGCAATAGCAGATCCAAGGGAGGTGTTGTCATGATAAGCGGCAGGGTTTGGAGGTTTGGCGACGACATAAGCACGGATCTCATCGCCCCTGGCCGCCTCTTTCATCTGAGGACAAATCTGCCTGAGTTGGCCAAACATGTCCTTGAAGATGCCGACCCTGATTTCCCCAAAAACGTGCGGCCTGGGGACATCATAGTGGCGGGCAGGAATTTCGGCCTTGGCTCAAGCAGGGAGCATGCCCCATTAATCATAAAGATGTCGGGCATAAGCGCAGTCCTTGCCAAGTCATTCGCCAGGATATTTTACAGGAATGCCATAAATATCGGCCTTCCCCTCCTTGAGGTTGACACGGATCATATCCAGGACGGGATCGTTCTGGATATAGATTTGAACAAGGGCATTGTCACGGATAAGGAAAAGACCTTCACACTGAGCGCGATACCCATCCCTCATTTTATGATAAGGATATTGGAGGAAGGGGGGCTGGTGCCTTATATAAAAAAATACGGGGATTTTTGTCTGGATTGACTCTGGTCAGCATAAAGCCTTTGTGTTCTGTTTACTACTTCGTTAAAACATTAAGCTGAAAAATAAAAATCCTGCCTATACGAAAAAAGGTATCATATATGTATAACCATCTTGCTATGGCGATAGCGTCCTTATTTGGGATAGGATATATCCCCTTTTGTCCTGGGACATTTGGTACTTTTGCAGCCATTTTTTTATATGCAGTCATTGCAAGGTTTAGCCTTTACTCACAGGTTGGAGCCATTTTTGTGATATTTTTTATAGGTGTATGGGCTGCTCAGAAGGCGGAAAAGATCTTAAATAAAAAGGACCCGACCGTGGTGGTGATCGACGAGGCGGCCGGTTATTTGTTAACCATGTGCTTTTTACCTTTCTCAATAACAGTGTCATTGATAGGGTTTTTTCTATTCCGGATATTTGATATTTTAAAACCCTTTCCTATAAAGAGATTAGAGAAAATTTCTGGAGGGTGGGGGATAATGATGGATGATATCCTTGCCGGCATTTATTCGTCCGTGGTGCTTAGGGTGATATTGTATTTTATTGGCTTGAAGAGAGGCAACATTTGATCTGATGCATTTTTCTGGCTTATTTATTATTTAAGAAAAGGGTAGGTTAGTGAGACACGATATTATTCATCTTTTTTATCCTTGCCTTTTCGTATTGGGGCTTATCATAGGCAGCTTCCTGAACGTTTGTATATGGAGGCTTCCCAGGCATGAATCTTTAGTGATGCCATTTTCAAGGTGCCCCAAATGCCTGAATCCCATAAGGTTTTACGATAACATCCCAATAGCAAGTTTTATCATACTGGGGGGCCGTTGTAGATATTGCGGGGACAGAATTTCATTTCAATACCCTTTGGTAGAATCCATTACCTCAATGCTTTTTCTCATTGTAGGGTGGAGATTCGGCCCATCATGGGCACTTATCCCATATCTTTTCTTTACTGCCTCTCTTGTCGCAATCGCATTTATAGATATAGAGCACCTCATCATACCTGACCGTATATCTTTGCCTGGCATTGTGCTGGGTTTCTTGATAAGCTTTTTGCCTTTTATGCATGTTGGCCGTATAGATTCCTTGATCGGCATCTTTCTGTGCGGTGGGGCGTTCTATTTGGTCGATAAAATAAGCTTGCTAGTCTGGAAGCGGGAAGGGATGGGCGGAGGGGATATGAAGCTCATAGCCATGGTCGGGGCATTTTTGGGATGGCGGGGAGGGGTTGTAACCATCTTTTTGGCGTCCCTTTTGGGTTCAATATGGGGTATATTGATGATTATCTTGAAAAAGAAGGGGCGGATGGATACCATCCCATTCGGCCCTTTTATATGTCTGGGCGCCCTTATCAGTCTGCTCTATGGGCGGGAAATGATATGGTGGTATCAGGGGTTTTTTGTCCCATGATCCTCGCCTGCATCCTCTTCAATCGATATATGCAGCTTGTTCAGAGTCTTCATGAGGGTTTTGTCAAGGATGCCGCTGATATCATCGCTTATCTTGCTTATATGCCTAAAAAACTCCCTTATGAAACAATGCCTATCTTTGTCAGAAACTACTCCATTTTGCATAAGGCATCCAAAGATATAATCCGCCTTTTCCTCAATCTTGCCCTCTGTTTCGGCAATAGGTTTAAGGATATCCTGGAGTATCGTTTTTTTGATGCGTTTGTACATATCGCCTCTCCTGTATCCATTATCGGGATATCATCATTTGGCAAAAAATAACCCCTTACTATATA
This sequence comes from bacterium, assembly GCA_016934595.1. Classification (GTDB taxonomy): domain Bacteria; phylum SZUA-182; class SZUA-182; order DTGQ01; family JAFGSM01; genus JAFGSM01. Next base: position 22,626 of record JAFGSM010000051.1, read on the forward strand.
TTTTATCACAAAACCTCTCGACAAGAAAAAGGAGAAAAACACAATGGGAGACAAAAAAGCAGATCTGGCAGGGCCAGGTATAGGCAATTATGAAGAACTTGAAAAGATTTTACCAAAAGATTACTCCTCTTTGCTAACACCCAAGGATACACAGAAGGCAATATTTGCTGCCAAAAACTATATCGAGGAGAACCTGAGCAGGGAACTTAACCTGATTATGGTTCAAGTTCCATTGATTGTAGATGTCGAAAGTGGAGTAAACGATTATCTGGACAGGGACGGATCTCGAACCCCAATCCGTTTTCATATTTCTAACGACCATAACAAGAACCCTATAGATGCCGAGGTTGTGCAGGCTGCGACGAAGTGGAAGCGGATGGCGCTGAAGCAGTTCGGGATGCGTCCGGGAGAGGGCCTCCTTACTGATATGAGGGCAGTGCGCAAGGATTATTTTCTGGATCACGATCATAGCGCATACGTGGATCAGTGGGATTGGGAACTTGCTATCACTGAAAAACAGAGGGATCTGAAATTCTTAAAGGAGGTCGTAGAGGAGATATGGAAGGTCCTCAGGGGGGCCGAGGCTCATCTCCAGAGGCTTTTCCCAGATCTAAAAACGGACAGGTATCCGGGCCTTCCTGAAAAACTTACATTCCTCCATGCTGAGGATATATTAGAGAAGTATCCAGATTTGCCCCGAAAGGATCGTGAAACTGCTATATTGCAGGAATATCCTGCAATCTTCATTTATGGGATAGGCTGGACTCTCAAGGACGGATATCCTCACGAGTTGAGGGCGGCAGACTATGATGACTGGGTTACAGAGACTAAGTCCGAGGAAGGCAGGCCCATGCATGGCCTTAATGGCGATATCCTGGTCTGGAATCACGTAACCAGTCGCCGCCATGAGCTGACATCCATGGGTATTCGCGTAAACGCGGATACCCTCAAAAAACAGCTTGAGATTACAGGGCAGCTCGATTTCCTGAGGTTGCCATATCACAAGGCGATCATAAATAATGAGATCCCTCTGAGCATCGGGGGCGGCATCGGGCAGTCCCGCACCTTTATGTATCTGCTTAAAAAGGCCCACCTTGGGGAGGTCAGTGTCTCTGTATGGCCAAAGGTGCTCAAGGATATGTGCAGGAAAAAGAATATACATGTCTTGGATTGATACAAGAACGGGCGGCAGATCGTATGGAAAAACGCAAGAAAAGCCACTATGCAGTTGTCAGAGGCCAAAGACCAGGCATTTATGACAAATGGTATGGCGTGGATGGAGCAGAGGCCCAGGTTCGCGGGTTTACAAATGCCCTATATGAGGGTTTCTATTCACTTGAGGATGCAAAGGGTTGGTGGCGGCAGTTTAATGATACAGAGCCTCAGATATATTTTGAAAAAAGGAGGTTAAGACCATCCTCCGGTAAATCCCGTTCAACCCATTCTAAGATTCCTGATTCTCCACTTAAAGCTGGCAAGGTAGTCATTTACACAGACGGGGGCTGTATCAAAAACCCGGGGCCTGGAGGATATGGAGCAATCCTTCTTTATGGAAGCCACAGGAAAGAGGTTTCAGCCGGATTCAGGCTTACAACAAATAACCGAATGGAATTGATGGCCTGCATAGAAGGATTAAAGCAATTAAGGCAGAAAAGCCCTGTAGTCATCTATTCGGACTCGAAATATCTGGTCAACGGGATTATGAAAGGGTGGGCAAAAAGTTGGAGGGCGAGGGGCTGGATGAGGAACGAGATAGACAGGGCGGAAAATGCGGATTTGTGGGCGCAACTTCTGGATTTGTGCGATAAACATGACGTCGAGTTTGTATGGATTAGGGGACATGCCGGAAATATGGAGAACGAGCGATGCGATCTGCTGGCTTTCGAAGCGGCGTCAAAACCTGGTTTGCCTCCTGACAATGCCTATGAGACCGGAAGGCCGTGGAATTTCTCAGGTGATTAACATGGCGTCCCCATAGCTGTAAAACCTGAACCCCTTTTTTATTGCAAGGTCATATGCCTTCATAATCAAATCATACCCGCTGAATGCACAAACAAGGACAAGGAGCGTGGAACGCGGAAGATGGAAGTTGGTTATCAACGCATCTACGATCTTAAAATGGAACCCAGGCACTATAAAAAGATCGGTCCATCCATCCTGTTTTGATCCTTTAGGCGGGGGGGATTTCAGATACAATGTCTCAAGTGCCCTTGTCGTAGTCGTTCCAACGGCTATAATCCTGCGGCCTTCTTTTTTAGCAGTATCGATCAGGTCTATGTCCTTGCCGCTTACAGAATATTTTTCAATGTCCATCTTGTGTTTAAGGATATCGTCTTTAATTATAGGCTTGAAGGTGCCAGGCCCTACATGAAGGGTCACAAAAGCTGTCACTACACCCTTTTCACAGATCTTCTTCATAAGTTCTTCAGTAAAATGAAGACCCGCGGTAGGGGCCGCAACTGCCCCAATATGTTCGGCAAAAACGGTTTGATACCTTTTTGTATCCTCTTTTGAAGGATCGGGTCTTTTGATATATGGCGGCAGGGGTACCTGTCCATATCTTTGCAATACTGCAATGAAATCGCCCTCCCATTCGAAACGTACAAGCCACTTTCCGGTCCCCTCTTTATCTATTACTGTCCCCGAAAGGACGTCTGGAACAAAGATCAATTCTTGTCCTGGCTTTACCCTTCCTTTTATCAAACAAAGCCAGGTTTTTTTATCCAATGGATTTATAAGAAGGATTTCTATACTTCCTCCCGTTTCGGTTTTTTTGCCCTTTAGCCGCGCAGGAAAGACTTTTGTATCGTTCAGTGCCATAAGATCGCCAGGCCGCAGATAGTTTATAATATCCATGAATCTGCCCTCTTCTATGTTGCCTGTTTTACGATCAACAATCATGAGCCTGGAATGATCCCTTATGCTTGATGGCTGCTGGGCAATCAATCCTTCAGGCAGGGAAAAATCAAAGTCGGATAGCTTCATATTTTTTGATCGGAAAGTCTCATAAAATATTTATTATTTTTAGATCTGTTGGGAAGTAGTCAATAGACAGTAACTATACTTGATAGAGGATAGTAATGGGTCAAGATATCTTCACATTTATACCCCTCTTCAGCCATTGCCTTTGCTCCCCATTGGCAAAGGCCTACGCCATGCCCCCATCCTTTGCCCTTAAATACAAAGGCATCTTTTTCTTTTATAATGGTAAATAAGGTGCTGCGGATAGTGTTATGACCTAAAAGCGCCCTCAACTGTTTGCCGCTAATGATCTCTTGTCCAAGGGAATGTGTAATTATAATGTTCTCTGCCCTGCCGCTGGATGACCTTTCCATTACACTTATAGATTTGATTACTCCCATGCGGAAGTATTGCCTCAAAAACAGATTCCTTATCTGAATATGGCCTATCTGGTTTTCCCACTCAAAGTGAGGGGATGCCTTGCAATAACTGCAGGGAACGCCTACCAGGGAAAGGTGATCATGGAATACATATCGGGCATCCTCGGTGTGGCCGCCGCAACATGCATGGTAAAGGGCAGGGATATAATCATTTTCATAAATAAGCGCCTGACCTCTGGTAGCATCGACCGCATGATCCGTCATAGGGTCTTCGCCACAGACCCCAAGATAAACCTGAGATTCTGTGGATGCCTTCAGATCGTAAAGGCTATTTGTGTTATGGGCAAGCTGATAAAGCGCATATGTCCTGGCAATAACTGCCTGAGCCTTCAGGCTTTCAAATGACCATGAAGGGGATATCTCCGCCTTCATCAAACCCTTTATATATTCTTCTATCCCAAGCCTGTTTATAACCCCCAGTTTCCAACTCTTGTCAAGAAAAATCACTATTTCACCCCTGTAGAGGTACTGATCAAATTTTATCGGGTTTTTACCTGTAGATTTAAGGGCGATGCTCGCAAAGTCATATTTTTCGCCGTTAATACTTATCCCTGATGGAAGAGGTAAAAAATCCAGGGGTTTCTCTTCAGAAGTTTTGAAGGTTCCTAGAGTCTTTCCTCCCTCTGCCGTTATACAGATGCCTCCCTGCTCTTTAATAGAAATAAACGGCGTTCCTCCTTTTATCAAGACCCTAATCATGGGGGGATTGCCTGGCATAGCATCAGCGGATAACCAGACAAGAAAACAGGTTGTCAATAAAATATAAACAAATAGCGGTTTAAGCAGTCTTTTCATTCTCCATCCCTTTATCTTCTGTTATTATCCTTTTGTTTTGCTTAGGCCTTTTGTAACCCAGATATCTGTCCCTTTCACTATAGATGCATCCGCAGTACCCCTGACGATAAAGGCTTAACGTTTTAGACCTTTCTATCCCCTCTTTCCAACCTGAACGAAAATCCCGATAAAGAAAAGGGATGCCGTATTTATCAGCCAGACTTGTGCCTATCCGTCGGATGGATTCATGATCCTGATATTTGCTATAGAGCAGGGTTGAAGTAAAACAGGTGAACTCCCCTCGTCTCGCCACAATTGCCGTCTCTTTAAGCCTCATGTAATAGCAATGAAGGCAACGTTTTTCCTCCCTGAAGGCAACCCCCCTCAAAAATTCATCAAGATCGTAGCTGTCCCTGTAAATGATCCTCATCCCTCCGGTCTTCTCCAATTCCTGAACCGTCTGCAATCTCTTTTGATATTCCGAATAAGGCTGGATGTTAGGATTATAGAAAAGGCCGAGGACCTGATAACCTTCTTTTAAAAGGGCGGCACGCGGATAAAGAAAGCATGGCGCACAACATATATGAACCAGAACCTTCTTCAGCATGTCAGTTCTTTTGACAACCTCCTGCCGCAAAATTCTGCCGTCCATTCCTCCTCCATTATCTTTAATTATATTTTTTATAAATGGGACGGTCATTGCACAAGGCAACTTTTCTAAAGGATAAAATAAGCCCTGATATGAATGTTAGGAATATATCATAATATGGGCTGATTGTAAAAGAATAGTCCCCCTGACACTCTGACACTTACTTGACTTATCCTATATTAGGTATTATTTTAAGATGGCTTTTGGGAAAGGCACTGGATATTTGTCTCTTATCTTAATATTATTATGGTATATGAACATTTTGATTGATAATAAACTTATACATATCCGTATATGGTTGGTATGTATCTTGTTTTTTGCCATTTTTGTAATGGCAGGATTTGGATGCGGCGCAGGAAAAGACATAAGGATGCCTTCTATCAGGGGAGGTCAAGACCTTTTTGCTGCCGCTGAACAACTCTATGAGAAAAGGCGCTTTCAACAGGCAGAGGCATTATATAAAAGATATCTTGACTCTTTCCCTGCCCCTTCACTTGCAGACAATGCCCTCTTTCGTTTGGGAGAGATCGCTATGGAGTCTGGGGATTACAGCCGCAGCCTCGAATTTTTTCAGAGGATATCGGCAAATTATCCGGGAAGCGAGATCATACCGTCTGCCAGATTCTATGCTATACGGTCTCTTTTCCTTAATTCATCCTGGGATGATGCATTGAATGCTATAGCCAAGTTTCAGAAGGAGTTCCCTGCAACGCAGTATGATCCTCAAGTGAGGTTTATTCTTTCGGAGATTTATATCAAGACAAAAGAGTACCAAAAGGCAAAAGAGGCTGCCTTGGACCTTATAAAGATTCATCCCCAGTCCTCATTGAAAGATAGTGCGTTGTATCAGCTTGGATTAAGCGAGATGTATCTTGGGGAGACAGTTCAGGCTATAGGGCATTTAAAGTTAGCCCTTGCTGCTGACCTTGATGAGGATCAGAGGCAGAATGTTTTATATACACTTGGCACTCTGTATCTAATGAAAGGGGATTTGCGTTTGGCTGTTGATAAATTCAGCGACATGGTGAGATCTCCTGGAATTGGGGAGAGGAAAGACAGGATTGCCCAAAAAATAGAAAACCTCTTTAAGGATCGATTTACTGATGAGGAGATTATGGATATTATACGTGCACACCCGGATGATTTTCCTGGTGATCTTGCCTTGCTTGAGATGGGTGAAAGGCTTTTTAAACGAAAGGAATTTTTTGAGGCCAGGCGTTACTGGGGGTTGTTTTTGTCCAATTTTCCAGACCACCCCAAGGTTCCGAATATAAAAAAATCCATGACACTTTTTAAGGAAGGAAGTGAACTCGGCTGTACAGGTAAATTTGGCTGTATTGCGCCGCTTTCAGGCCCTTTGGCGGAGTATGGCGAAAAGATGGTCAAAGGGGTTAAGATGGCGATTGATGAATATAATCAGAGATACGGCACATCAGTTAAGGTGGTACTCTTTGATTCACAGGCTAAGCAGGATAATGCGCAAAAGGGGGTAGAGCTTCTTGCATATCAGGAGAAGGTATCGGCGATCATAGGGCCTCTCTTGACTTCTACTGCCATGTCAGCAGCAAGTGTTGCAGAGCGCATTGGCATCCCGCTTTTTACCCCAACTGCATCAGGGGAAGGCCTGCCTGAGTCCGGAAGGTTTATATTCCGGAACTGTTTGACCAACCAGCACCAGGCAGAAGAATTGGCCAATTATGCGATTGAGGAAAAAGGGCTGACAAATTTCGGGATATTTTTCCCTTTTAATCCTTATGGCCAGGGGATGATGACTGCCTTTTCAGACAGGGTTGAGGAATTAGGCGGCAATATAAATATTATAGAGTTTTATGACCCTGAGGATACGGATTTCAAGGATCAGATTATAAGGATCAATCAGGCAATGCCAGAGGCGCTTTTTTTGCCGGGATCTTATGAGAAAATAGTGCTGATAGCCCCCCAGATACGTTTCTATGAACCTGAGGAGCCAGACCCGAACGATCCGAACCATGCAGTTATGAATATTACGGATTCGACTGTCTTTGCGGATTATGATTCATATCCGGATTTTGTGGAGATTACATCAGGCTATGATGAAGACGGCGGATCAGATGAGGATAAAACAGAAGATAGTGGGCCAAAGGTGGAGGCTGTACAGCTTTTGGGCACAGATGGCTGGTATGATGAAAGGGTTGTAAAAGAAGGTGAATCGTATGTGGATGGCTCTATTATAAGCGTTGGATTTTATCAGGATAGCGCTGATCACCGTATAAGAGCATTTTCGTCGAATTTCAGGGCAAGATACGGGCATCCGCCTGATCTTGTCTCCGCGCAGGCATATGATGCGACAAATATGCTTTTAGAGGCGAGCGACGGGGCAACGGCTACATGGGATACAATCAGGGAAAGGCTTTCACAGATAAGGGATTTCCCAGGCGTAACCGGAAAGACGACTATCCTTCCGTCAGGTGATTCGAAAAAAGAGATCACCCTGCTTCAGATTAAAGGCAAAAGGTTTGTCCATTTAGACAGGTCTCCATTCAATCCGAAGAGCGGGCCTTTCTTTCTGGAAAATTGATTTGTATGTCCTGCGCATCGACCATTCTTGTATCCTTGCTCAGTTCCATGTCCATCTGAACAAAATGGGCGCTTGTGATTTGATGGGCTTTGCATAGCTTTTTGGGGGCAGTACCATCACGGAAAGCCTCTAGAAGGATATCATTGCATTCCCCGGTGGCAAGGAGCCCTGTTTTGCGGTCAATGGATACGAATTCGATTCCAGGCGGAATAGGGAAATCCTTGACAGTTTTGCCGTCAAGATATCCTTTCATAAAATTGACCCAGACAGGGGATGCTGCCTTGGAACCCGTTTCCATATCCCCGAGGCTTTTATATTCGTCAAAACCTATCCAGACGCCTGCTACGATGTCTGGACTGAAGCCAATGAACCAAGCGTCTATATAATTATTAGTGGTTCCTGTTTTGCCTGCCAGGGGTCTGGCAAGGGCCTTTGCCTTCCATCCGGTGCCGTGATCTATAACGCCACGAAGGGCCTGAGTCATCAAATATGCCGTTTGTTCGTCAATCGCCCTTTCTGGATGAGGATGGTGCTCTTCTAATATCCGTCCGTCAGGGCCTTCTATCTTCAATATGGCGACAGGCATTGTCTTTATCCCGCCTGTAGCAAAAACCCCGTATGCAGATGTAAGTTCCAGAAGGGATACTCCTGAGCTTCCGAGTGCAAGAGAAAGGTCCGCTGACAAAGGTGACACTATCCCCATATCCTTGGCAGTTTCAACAGACGCATCGATCCCTGCCTTCTTCAGCACCTTGATGGTTATCACATTCCTTGATTTTTCCAATGCCTCTCTTAGCGTGGTAGGCCCATAGAATTTTTGATAATAATTGACTGGTTTCCAGTCTTTCTCCTGCTCATCATCCTGGTATATGATTGGTGAATCTATAAAGATATCAGCAAGGGTATATCCCTGTTTTAATGCGGTCGTGTATATAAAGGGCTTAAACGCTGAACCCGGCTGCCTTTTTGCCTGAACTGCGCGGTTGAACTTGCTGGTTTCAAAATCGTATCCTCCGGCCATTGCCTTGATATGGCCTGTGTGTGGATCTATCGCTAAAATAGCCCCCTGTACCTCAGGCACCTGATCCATTGCCAGTCTAAAAAGGGTCTCTGCCTTATTATCAGGGTCTTTAAGCCTTTCCAGAATCCTTACATATATCTTGTCCGCAGGTTTGATAATGGATTCCAAAGACTTTGTCCCTGTCCAGGAGGCATCATCAATACCCAGGATACCCTTTATGCCTGTGCCATACATGAGAATCAATGCCTGGGATGAAGAGACATCTACAACCTCTCCTAAGATGCGGTTTTTAGGAAGAATACCAGTCTCAATACAGGCAATTAACTCCCTTTCTATATCCTCATAGTTGCCTCCTTTTGGATTTTCGCTTTTTCCTTTTATATCTTGGATATTTCGGAAACCCTGTCTTTTATCCAGTTCTTCCAGCCCGCATTTCAGCGCATCTTCAGCATATTTTTGCAGATCAGGGTCAAGCGTAGTATAGACCTTAAGACCTCCCCTATAAAGCATAGTAGCGCCGTATTTCCCCTCAAGATATGACCTTATATATTCTACAAAATATGGGGCTTGGGCAGATTGATCTTTGTTTTTGCTAAGATCAATGGATGTATTTATGGATGATTGATATTGATTATAGTCAATATAGCCTTCTTCCAGCATCCTTTTTAATACATAGTTGCGGCGTGATAAGGCGCGGTCAGGATGACGGGTGGGATTATATAGGTTTGGCGCCTTTGGCAGGCCTGCCAGGAGCGCTGACTGGGTAAGGCCGAGGTCTTCAGCATGCACTCCGAAAAAGGTCCTGGCTGCGGATTCAATCCCATATGCCCCGTTTCCGAAATAGATTTGATTCAGATATAGCTCTAAGATTTTATCTTTGGAATAAAGCTTCTCCACTTCAAGGGCAAGGAGCGCCTCCTTAAGTTTGCGTATGATGGTCTTTTCTGAGTGAAGAAGAAGTGAGCGTGTCAACTGCTGGGTTATGGTGCTTCCTCCCTCCATGAAACCTTTATGCCTTATGTTGCGTATGGCTGCCCTTGATATCCCACCCCAATCAAGGCCGTTATGTTTGTAAAAACGGGCGTCCTCTACGGCGATGACAGCCTGTATCATATGAGAAGGAAAAGAGACGTAAGGAACCAGTATCCTTTTTTCAAGACAGAAATGAGCCAGGGATTGTCCATTAGAGTCATAAACCCTAGTTATAAGGCTTGGCTCGTATTCCTTGAGAATAGACAGATCCGGCAGTTGCCTCTTTATCTGTATAAAAAGTCCGGTGACGGAGCCTAAAAGCATAACGAAAAAGATAATGAGCGTGTAAACGAGAAAGAGGAACCCCTTCTTAAGATAAGATGATATTGACATAAGGATTTATATAGAGTTAAATAGTTTGCACTGATTATGAGGAAAGGCAAAAGATAGCGGCACCGGCCCGGTTATTCATGATCTTTATCATGCAGAGGTCAATATGTTGCTTTGAACGAACTCCTTCAGCACCTTGTACACATACTCTCCTTTGCTTAATGCCTCCATAGCCTCTGACTCTCCATAAACCTTTGATGGAACCCATAGGGGAAGATCTTTCCTCTGATACAGGGGAAATCTTGTCCTCGCGCCATGCTTTTCAAGGGAAATGATAGCCCCGTATATCTTGTCTATGTCATCTATTTCTCCCCTAAAAACAGCCAAGAAGAGGGTAGATGTCTTGTGATCCCTTGTCACTACACTTCTCATGGTCAGGCATGCCTTTGTAATTTTTTCAACCGCTTCTTGGGCAAAATGGATGGTCCTGCTGTAAAGACCGTTGACATAAGTGAGCCTTGCGGCTTCTATATCGATTTCGCTTTCTATTAGATATGCCTCAACAATATCTTTAGGGTCGTGCATTTTCCCCCTCCTCACAGGAAGTTCATGTGTGTGAACCCCCGCCCATTTAATTTAATTATGTCAAAAGGCTGTATCAGTGTCAAGGAAAAGAAGTTTTAAGAACAGGCCTTTTGTTTTCCCTTAATATTATATCGGCACATTTATATTTAATAATCATTAGTTATTAACGATAAATGTTATTGGGACAATAAAATTATTCCTGATATTTCAACGGGTCTGGAAATCCTGCCTCTTTAAAGCCTTTTAGCCTGATCTGACAACTATGGCATCTGCCGCATGGCAGTCCGGCAGAGTCGGGCTGATAGCAGCTGGATGTTATGCTATAATCCACACCAAGCCTGAGACCGGTCTGGATAATCTCTGCCTTTGACATATAAAGTAGGGGGGATCGGATTCGGATTGGTTTGCCGTGACATATACCCGCCTTGGTGCCAAGCCTTGCTGTCTCTTCAAACGAATCTATAAACTCGCCTCTGCAGTCCGGATATCCGCTGTAATCCATTGCATTTGCTCCAATAAATACCTCGCCGGCGCAGGTTGCCTCCGCCCATGCAACAGCCAGAGACAGAAAGATGAGGTTCCTTGCAGGCACGTATGTGCTGGGCACAATATTTAGGGTTTCTGATCCGGAAGGTCTTGCATCATGGGATTCGAATAAAGGGGATGTGGGTATCTTCTGATTGATATCGGTCAAACTGGAGCCGCCTATTTTTTCCATATCTATATTTAATACAAGATGCCTTTCAACCCCAAAATATGTGGCGACACGTTTTGCAGCAGAGATTTCGAAGGCATGTCTCTGTCCATACAGTACACTCAGAGAGTATATTTTTCTGCCCTCATCCTTTGCTATTGCCAGGCAGGTGGCGGAGTCAAGTCCCCCGCTTGTAAGGCAGACCGCCTTCATCTTCCCCTCCCTGATCCCCATAAAATCTTGTGAATCTGTAACTGAAGCCTGACTTCAAGCCTATCTTCAAGGATCCAGTCAGCCAACAAGCTGGGCTTCATAAAGGGCTCAACAGGGGAAAATATGCACTGGGCTAGATTCTGTATCCCGTGCCTTTCGATTATCCCCTTAGCCCATATAAAGTCATTTCTGTCGCCTATGACAAACTTGATCTCGTCCTGTTTCGTCAGATGGATCAGGTTTTGGTAACGATTCATGTGGCTTTGACCGCTAGCCGGGCATTTTATGTCCATTATCCTGACCACCCTTGTGTCTATTTGGCTTATATCCATGCTCCCGTTTGTTTCAAGATATATTTTATGGCCCCGTTCCAGAAGGGCATTAATCAGAAAAGGCGTCTTCGGCTGAACAAGGGGTTCTCCACCAGTGACAAGCACATGGCGGGGATAAGGGTTTCCAGTCATTTTGAGTATTTCCTCAAGGGACATGTTTTGAAAATCCATTTGGGCATATTTTGTGTCGCAATAGCTGCATTTGAGATTGCATCCGCCCATCCTGATGATTGTGCATGGCCAGCCCGATGCGCCAGATTCTCCCATCAGGGTCTCATATATCTCGCATATTTGAAACGAGTCAGGCATCATTTAATAGCCCCATGATTTGATAACATTCATTAATCGGCTGACAAACCTTTGATTTGCATAGCAGGCAAAGATGACAGCAAATTGGAGACGAAGGACATTGGGAACCTGATCTATTGGCCTTGGTATTAAATGATGCCTTTTCCACCAAAAGGGGTTGAGATAGGTTAAAGGAGGAAGCTTGAAATTCCATGTATCAGATACCGATCTGATGATCAAATACGGGATGTCAAGCAGGGAAAAAAAACTGGCAAAATAGTACGACTCCATATCCACACACCCGAGATCTGGTGATTCCCTGTGCAGGGCAATCTTGTCTTCCCTGTCAAATGCACTTTTAACAGTCATTGACGGGAGAAAAGACACCTTTGAAGCCCTAAAAGAACCTGCCGTCGAACAGGCGAGCGCCAGCATCTCCTTTCCTGTGTTAAACGAAGCAGCATCCTTCTCACGGAGCCTGACTTGTGGCGGGATATTTAGATGTGCTATCTTCATATAAGGCATTAGCGATCCGGCGCATCCAATGTTTAATGCCAGCCTGATCTTAAGTTCTTTAGGGAGATTGCGCAAGGAGCGCCTGATATTTTTCCCGCCTATCCCGGATTGAACAAGAAGCGCCCTTTTGCCCATATAGCTGCCATAATAATATATTGATCTGCCTTTTTCCCATATTGTTTTTCCAATAAGTCCCCTTTTGATCCAAAAGATCTCCTGCGGCGTCGCCCCGCAAATACAGATAACCTCTCTGATTAAGTCGTTCATAACATCCCTGTTAACCTCCATGGTCCAGTGTTCGGGATCATTTTAGCATGATTGTGATGTATTAAAAAGATAGAGTCAGATTTATGTCAGGTTTAAGGATAGAAATTTATCTAAATCTCGAATCAACCAAAGGTAGGCATCGTCACCTTCAGTTTGTGTCTCCTTAATATTGGCGATAATAGATATGAAGGCATTATACAGTGATGTCAATGTTTCAATTATCTCATTATGGATGTTTACGTTGCCGTTTTTTATTTGGCAGATCAGATTTTCACCGGCCAGTGATAATGCCTCCAGTCTTGAGAAACCTAAAACCCCGGCAGAGCCTTTGATGGTATGAATTAAACGGAAGATACTGGATATTTTTTCTGTGTTATTATGGTTTTTTCCGATTTCTTTAAGATCATTATAGAATTGATTCAGGATTTCACTGCACTCCTGTAAAAAAAGATTTAAAAGCTCATGGTCGACATTTTCCATAGTTTACCCCTCTGCTTAGATTTCTTATTTATTTATCCTATCGGAAGAATTGATCAAGTCCTTCGTGTTACACTTGTAGTAATAGCTCAATATCCAGTGGAATAAGGATCATCTGAAGGAAAAATTTAAAAAGATTATCCAAAAAAGGTCTTGCTTTCCGATT
>JAFGSM010000052.1 GCA_016934595.1 bacterium
ATATCGCTAAAATATATACCAAATTTATAATATTAAACTTATTTTCAATGGCGTTTTAGACTTTTTACGAGGCCATCAACTTTAAAACAACAAACTTATTTATGAATAACGATTGAGCCTTCCCCTTATGGGCAGGTTTAAATCTGGGCATAGAATCCCATATCTGGTAAACCAATATCAAATCAATCGAAGGTTGAATCTGGGCATTTTCCATAGCTTGACTCGAACCTCTATAAAATGTTAAATAATATCTTGCATAAAAGTTCAAAATAGAGGGTCTCATTTTTCTGTTTTTGGGGGTAAAGATATGGAAGATTTATCCAGTCCTGTTTCCGGCTTGAAGGTTTTGGTCGGGCTTGATATAGGATCTGTAAGCGTCAATATGGCCATTGTTGGAGAAGACTGCAAGGTTATCCGCACGGCCTATGTGAGGCATAAGGGTCAGCCGATATCAACTGTCATAGACCTTCTTGAAGACCTTTCCACAAATAACGCCTCTTATAATATCAGCCAGATAAATGTCACGGGATCAGCAGGGTCTCTTCTTGCAGGATTATTGGATGCGCAGACAGTGAATGAGGTTATTGCCCAGGCCAGGGCAACCGCCTTTTTTCACCCTGAGGTCAGAACTGTTATAGAAATAGGCGGCGAGGACTCTAAAATGATATGCCTGGACTGGGATGAATGCCTCAATATGGCATGTGTCCAGGACTTTGCCATGAACTCGATATGCGCCGCAGGCACAGGATCATTTCTGGATCAGCAGGCTACACGTCTTGGCCTGAGCATAGAGGAATTCGGCCACCTGGCCCTAAAGTCCCAGACCCCCCCCAGAATAGCCGGAAGGTGCAGCGTTTTTGCGAAATCCGATATGATCCATCTCCAGCAGGAGGCAGCGCCTGACTATGATATAGTCGCTGGCCTGTGTTTCGCTATGGCCAGAAATTTTAAAGGAAGCATTGGGAGGGGAAAACCCTTCTTGAAACCTGTAAGTTTTCAGGGGGGCGTCGCCGCAAACAAGGGTATGGTGCGCGCCTTTGAATCCGTATTAGGGCTTGAACCCGGCGAATTGATCATACCAAAACATTTTACTGCTATGGGCGCTATCGGGGCATGTATTTTGCAGTTACAAAAAACTCCCCACGATAAACACTCAGAAGAAACGCCCATGAATCTTCGATTCACAAAGAAGAATGAAAATAACCTTTTTTGTCATTCTGGCGAAGACCGGAATCCAGGATTTTCAGAAGAAAATAGAAGGTTATTTTCGAAACAAACCTTGCCGGGAGACTTTGAATTCTGTAATTCCTCCCAAAGGGCTGTTAATTCCTCTGACCTCGTTTTGAGGCTTAAGGATTATCTCAAGCAGACTCCGCACAGGGAAAAATCCCTTCCCCGTCTTAATGGCAATAGCCTGCAAAAAGGCGATAGCCCAGCGCATTGTGAATGCACACAGACAAGCCACTCCATATTTAAACACGGCAAGCGCATAGGGGCATATCTTGGCATAGATATAGGCTCAATAAGCACAAACCTTGTTGTCATAGATTTAGAGGGCAGGGTCCTTGCAAAAAGGTATCTCATGACGGCAGGCCGTCCCATTGAGGCTGTGCGCCAGGGCCTTGACGAGATAGGCAGGGAAATCGGAGACCATATCGAGATTCTGGGGGTTGGCACAACTGGTTCAGGCAGGTATCTGATAGCCGATTTTGTAGGCGGTGACATAGTTAAAAATGAGATCACTGCCCAGGCAAGGGCCGCCGCTGCCATAGATAGCAAAGTGGATACCATATTTGAGATCGGCGGACAGGACTCAAAGTATATACGTCTTGAGAATGGTGCCGTGGTGGACTTCGAAATGAACAAGGTCTGCGCTGCAGGCACAGGATCATTCCTTGAGGAACAGGCAGAAAGGCTTGGGATCAACATAAAGGATGAATTCGGGAACATCGCCCTCCAGGCCAGGTCGCCGGTGTCCCTTGGCGAGCGATGCACTGTATTCATGGAATCCGACCTGGTTCATCACCAGCAGAATGGGGCAAGTAAAGATGACCTTATAGCAGGGCTTGCATATTCTATCTGCTATAACTATCTGAACCGCGTCGTGGTAAACAGGCCCGTAGGCCAGAATATCTTCTTCCAGGGCGGGGTAGCCTTCAACAAGTCCGTAGTTGCGGCATTTCAAAAGGTCACAGGAAAACCCATTATAGTCCCTCCGCACCATGAAGTCACAGGCGCCATAGGAGTCGCCTTGATCGCTAAAGAGAAAAGGGATTGGGAGAAGTCAAGATTTAAAGGGTTTGATCTAAGCCACAGGCCTTATTCCATAGAAAGCTTTGAGTGCAAAGGTTGCTCGAATGTCTGCCAGGTCAGGAAGGTCATAGTCGAAGGGGAGGATCCACTCTTCTATGGAAGCAGGTGTGAGCGCTTTGATGTCAAGAGAAGGCGTGCTGAAAGAAACGATATCCCTGACCTCTTTGCCGAAAGGGAGAAGCTCCTCTTGAAGGATTACTTTGCGCCGCCTATAACCAAAAACGGCATCAGGGTTGGCCTGCCAAGGGCGCTGTTCTTCCACGAACTTATGCCCCTTTGGAGGTGTTTTTTCCAGGAACTTGGATGCGAGGTCGTTATTTCCGATCAGACAAACAAGCCCCTGATCGACCAGGGGATACAGGCCATCGCCGCTGAGTTTTGCTTCCCTGTAAAGGTGGCGCATGGTCACATAGTCGATCTGATCAATAAAAAAGTGGATTATATCTTTCTCCCCAGCATCATAAGCATGCCCCAACAGGATGGGGCAAAGGGGGAGGGACATATAAGGAGCAATTTCAATTGTCCCTATGTTCAGACAATACCCTACACCGTAAAATCCGCAATCGATTTCAAGAAACATGGCGTTGTCCTACTTGACCCTGTGATAAGGTTAAACAATGGAGAAAAGGGTATAAGATGCATCTTAATAAAAGTGGGCAAGGAACTTGGCATCAAGAAAAGCATTGCGGAAAAGGCCGCTGACATGGCATTGATCAGTCAGAGATGGTTCTATGAGGCCATTTCAAAGCGCGGCAAGGAAATCATCTCAGGGCTCAACGCCAGCCAGCGTGCCATAGTAGTTGTCAGCAGGCCATACAACGGCTGCGATCATGGGATAAACCTCCAAATACCAAAAATCTTCAGTGACCTTGGATATGTGGTGCTGCCGCTGGATTTTCTTCCAATTGACCAACTAGATATTTCACATGATTGGCCCAATATGTATTGGCGCTACGGAAGGAGGATCCTTTCCGCTGCTGAGATTATTCGCAATGATCCCAGGCTTTTCTGTGTATATATAACAAATTTCGGATGCGGCCCTGATTCGTTCATCATAAAATTCTTTGACAAGGGCATGGAAGGGAAGCCATATCTTCAGATGGAGATTGATGAGCACAGCGCTGACGCAGGGGCAATAACAAGGTGTGAGGCGTTTGCCGACAGCCTTGGAAATATAGGTCACAATATGATTCCACAAAAGGAAAAATCAGGGCGTGCTCCTGTCAGGTATCTTAACAGGACGCTTTTTATCCCGTATATGTGCGATCATGCCCATGCCATACAGGCAGCGTTTGAAAGTTCGGGCATAGATGCCAGGGTTATGGAGGAGTCCGGCGAGGAAACCCAGGTTTGGGGAAGAAGATATACATCAGGCAAGGAGTGTTACCCATGTATAGTAACCACAGGGGATATGATAAGGACGGTAAACTCTCCAGGATTTGATCCTGAAAATTCCGCCTTTTTCATGCCTGGAGGGGATGGTCCCTGCCGTTTTGGCCAGTATAACAGGTTTCACCGTCTTGTCCTGGACGAGATGGGATTTCCCGATGTGCCTATATATTCGCCGACCCAGGGAGAGGAGTTTTATAAGGAATTAGGGCTTGCAGGGGATGGTTTTATTCGGAAGGCCTGGCAGGGTGTAATCGCAGTGGATTTCCTGGACAAATGGCTCCGTCATACACGGCCCTATGAGATCAATCAAGGGGAGACAGAGGATGCATACCAGAAGGCTCTGGCTAAGGTCTGCAATGCCATAAGGCTGAAAAAACCCATCGCCCCTGTTCTTAAAAAAATCAAAAAGGAGTTTCAAAAAGTAGGCGTAGACCATTCCCGCAAAAGACCTGTTATAGGAATGGTAGGCGAAATCTTTGTAAGATCTAACCGGTTCAGCAATAATCATATTGTGGCCACTGTAGAAAGGCTGGGGGGCGAGGCATGGCTTCCGCCTGTCGCCGAATGGTTTCTATATGTCAATTATACCAGTAAAATCCACAGCCTTCAGAACAAAAACTACGGCAATTTCTTTTCCATCTTAATCAAAGATCTGATCCAGGGTTTGGATGAATCAATGTTCGCCAATATCTTCGATGATCTGATGCCACATGCACATGACCCGTCAATCAAAAAAATCCTTAAAAACAGCGAGCCTTACCTCCACGAATCCTTCGAGGGCGAAGCCATACTGAGCGTTGGCAAGGCCATAGACTTCAGTCAGCAGAAGATATGCGGCCTTATTAATATAATGCCTTTTACCTGCATGCCCGGAACTATAACAAACGCCATTTTAAAAAGGGTTAGAGAAGAGCATGGATTGTTTCCGTTTCTCAATATGGCCTATGACGGGCTGGAACAAAGCAACACCATGACTCGCCTTGAGGCGTTCATGTACCAAGCGCACCAGTATATGGAAAGGCAATCCCATTTCCAAAGAAACCCCCATGAATCTTCGATTCACAAAGGGGCATGAAAATGACCTTTATCGTCATTCCGGAGAAAGCCGGAAACCAGGGATTTTCAGATGAAAAACAAACCCCTCCTCTTTGCCTTGATCCTCTATGGTTCAGGCATTGTCTCGAGTTATTGCCTTGACATTCACCGGCCAGCGATTCCGAATTCTGTTTGTTTAGCATCAGGGGTCTTTTTGCTGTTCCTTTTCCTGATCCTTTTCAGATCGTCTATATTTAAAAATAAACTGGGAAGGGCATGGCCATGTCTGATTATAATTATCAGCCTGTCTATCTTTTTATTTGGATTTATATATACCGCTCAGAGACACCCTAAGCTTTTGGAAAAAGACCCCGGGCACATACTACATTTTCTTGGCGATCGTCTTTCCTGCACTATCGCAGGCAATATATGTCTTCCCAAAAATCGCGTAAAGAATATGGAAAAAATCTGCGTCGAGCTTGACTCCATACAGATTGACGATCAGGATTGTCAGATGCCTGTAAAGGGAAGGGTCATGATCACAATATACAAAATAGATACAAATATCGGATATGGAGACCGGGTCTCGATCTCTACAAGACTGCGTCACCCTGCCGGATTCCGAAATGAAAGGGCATTTAATTACAAAAAGCACCTCCACAGAAAGGGGATATATGCGGTTGGTTCAGTAGGTAATAAAGAGAAGATAAAAGCGCTGGCCACTGAAGAAGGCAAAAATGGTGTCATGAGAACGATCTTTTCTCTGAGGGAAGATGCGGGAAAACTGGCGGAACAATATATAAAATCCCAAGGATCTGCAGCCATCTTCAAGGCAATTATTTTGGGAGACAGGGGCGGAATAACGGATGAGACAGAACGTCTTCTTAAACGAACAGGCACGATACATCTGCTGGCAGTATCGGGGTTGCACCTCGGTTTTGTACTTTTTTTTTGCTTAATGATCATAAAGATCACAAAAAGAATCATCCCCGTATCCTGGATCACAGCGGTTTCCGGAATTGCACCATATTCGAAATCCATTGCGCTTATGAGCCTCCTCCCTCTCTGTTTTTATACCATACTGACTGGCATGAGTATCTCTACAGTCAGGGCGTTGATAATGATCATACTTTATTTGATCGCCTTCTTTTTCGACAGGTTGAGGGATTATTACACAACCCTTGCATGGGCGGCCATGATTATACTTATATGGAAACCTTTGTCCATATTCGAGATAGACTTCCAGCTTACATTTCTTGCGACAACAGGGGTGATTTTTTATATACATCATAGACCAGAAATATTTATTAAATATCCCTGGCTGAGAAAAGGGATTGACCTGCTAATAATTTCAGCTATAGCGGTTTTCATAAGCATGCCTATTTGCATCCTCTATTTCCATTATATATCCCCCGGGGGCATCGTCTTTACCCCCCTTGCTGTCCCCTTTCTCACCCTTTTTATCCCTGCCGGTCTTATAGCGACACTTTTGATTCCCATAAACCAGGGGCTATCCAGGCTTTTAATAATTGCAACAGGATATGGCTTCAATATATTTTTGAATATGCTGAAACGGCTTGCTGATATCCCCTGGACATCGTTTCCTGTGCCATCGCCTCCCCTTGCAGCAATCCTGCTTTTCTATCTATCCATAGCCATTATTTTATGGCGGTTTGACCGTCGCGAATCCAGAGTGGCCCCGGGCTTGGGGATGGCAGGGCTAATCTTTTTTATTATCTGGGTCTTTGTTTATCCATGTTTGCCTGCAGGCAAGCCCAAAGATAAAATGACGGTTACATTTATGGATGTGGGTAAGGGGGACGCATCGATAATCCGTTTTCCATCAGGTCAAAATATCATAATCGACGGGGGCGGAACTTATGACCGGTCATTCGATATAGGCGAAAACATCCTTACACCTTATCTTTGGTCTCAGGGCATCAAAAATATAAGGGCAGTTGTACTCAGTCACCCCCACCCGGATCATATCTACGGGCTCTTTGCCATACTGCGCAATTTTCCTGTAAAGGAGGTATGGGTCGCGTCTCAAACGCTCGACGATGAGATATATAGAGAATTTGCGGTTTTGATATCAGAAAGAGGCGCAAGGGAGCGGATCATCCATGCAAACGGCCATATACCGATTGAGCCAGGCATAGATATCATATGCCTTCATCCGCCTTCATCTGAAGATATCATAAGCCCGCGAGGTAAAAATAGCAGGATAAATAACCATTCTTTGGTATTGAAGATCGTTTATGACCGGATATCTATCCTTTTTACAGGAGATATAGAAAAGGAGGCCGAGGGATTTCTTGTTCAAAATATCGGGAAGGGAGAGCTTGCCTCCACTATACTCAAGGCGCCGCATCATGGAAGCAAATACTCCTGTTCCCAGGAGTTCCTTATGGCAGTAAACCCGGATACAGCAGTCATATCCACCAGAAATATAAGCTGGTATCCATTTCCGGATCCTGCTACAATCGAACGTATGGAAAATATCGGGATTACTATCTATCGCACGGATAAAGATGGGGCCGTGACTATTTCAACAGATGGAAAGCAATTCGTTACAGATACCTGGCTAAAAAATCAAAATGCATCATCCATACTTGATGGTCTCGTAAAAAGTATTTTTAATGTTTTAAAGTCACCGATATATTAATAAAATATACACTAAATTTATAATATCATACTGATATTTTTGACCGATTTAGACTTTTTACGAGG
>JAFGSM010000053.1 GCA_016934595.1 bacterium
ATATATATTTTAGCGATATAATCTTGGTTTTTTATCATCAAAAATACTTTTTACAAGGCCATCAAACTTCAACCTGAACAGTGTATAAGATACCCAAAATAAGCTGTATCATAACTACTTATAACCGCGCCTTATATTTAAAGGAGGCCATTGATTCTGTTTTGAGCCAAAGGTTTGATTTATTTGAGCTGATAGTTATAGATGACGGATCAACGGATCAGACAGAATCCGTGATAAAACAATATAAAAATAGGCTGAGGTATGTCTTTCAGCCTCACAGGGGAGCAAGCGCCGCCAGAAATCTTGGCCTCGAAATTTCCGTAGGGAAGTATATTGCATATCTCGATTCGGACGACCTATGGGATAGGCGCAAATTATCCATTCAAAGCCGTTTTCTTGATCAAAATCCTGATTACTGCCTGTGCTACACAAATGAGATATGGCTCAGGAATGGAATAAGAGTGAATCAAGGGAAAAGACACCGTAAATATTCTGGTTATATATTCATAAGATGCCTCCCTCTATGCATAATCAGCCCTTCATCCGCAATGGTGCGCCGCAAGATTCTGGAGGATCTCGGCGGATTTGACGAAAATCTGCCTGCTGCTGAGGATTATGATCTTTGGCTTAGGATTACAAGCAGTCACCCTGTGTATCTTATTCCCATCCCCTTGATAACCAAAAGGGGCGGTCACCCTGACCAATTGTCAAAAACAATTGCAGGCATCGATAAATACCGTATAAAAGCGCTCTTAAATATCCTTTCTTCAGGCCAGACGACAAAACCTTATCAGGCATACGCCAATGATATTATGAACAGGGTTTCTCTCAATGACAAATTAGCACATTTCGGGCTAACTAAAAACCTTCATGAAAACCCGCTTAGAAAAAATGTAAATTCTTATGCGATAAATTCTTCCCCTGAGTGCTTACAGGCTGCGTGGTCTGAACTTTCCCAAAAATGCCGGATATATGGGAACGGATGCCTCAAACACGACAGGCACGAAGAGGCATCATACTATTTAAGCCTGCCGTGGGAAATCTTGGATGTTTGATATTTGATAACATAATAAATTATTTTAAAACACTGGATATGCTTCACTTTGAAGATATTTCTGCTATCGAATGTATGAATCTATCCGAAATAGACCTTTCGGACAGGTGTTTTTGTTTCAGATTTTTTTCCGAACCGCCTCATATATTTATTGATTCTGTAAAGAGATTCGGGATTTTATACCCGCCGGTCGTGCGAGCGAAAGGAGACAGTTATCAAATTGTTGACGGATTCAGGCGCATTGAGGCAGCGAACGTCTGCGGAATAGACACTATTCATTGCAGGCGATGCAAAGGATCTCTAACTGACGCTGACCTTTTCTTTCCCGCTCTTTCCATATTCCTGTCATCAGGGCAACCTCATATTGCGGATCAGGCAGCCATACTGTACAGGGCATCTAAACTCCTTGCCAATGACATTATAATAGATGTTATCCTCCCCATACTGGGTTATCCTTCAAGCCCGAAAGTGCTTGCAAGGCTGCTTCCTCTTGCTGAGATGGATAAAGAACTCGGCAGCGCCCTTATCGGGGAAAAGATAAACCATGATATGGCGCTTAGTTTAATGGAGCTTGATCCACAGGAGAGAAAACAACTCGTGTCCTTATTCCTCTATTATAATTACAGCCAGTCCAAACAGCGTGAGATATTTGAACATTTGAAAGACATCTGCAAGAAAGAAAACAGATCCTTAAAAGATGTGCTTCCTGAATTGGGGTGGGAAGGAGATATGGAAGATATTTCATCATATGAAACACCCTTGAATCTTCGATTAAAAAAGGAGAATGAAAATCGCCTTTTTCGTCATTCCGGCGAAGGTTGGAATCCAGGATTTTCAAATGAAACGCCCATGAATCTTAGATTCACAAAGGGGGATGAAAATGCCCAGAAGGGATTTTCAGGTGAAAACAAGGTAGCCTCAGGAGAAGCCTTTAGGCAAAGACTGAAGGAAAGGCGTTTTCCAACACTGACAGGGTTGGAAAATGAATGGAAAAAAAGGATCAAGTCCCTTCGTCTTCCACCCTCCATCAGTTTAAAGCCCCCTCCTTATTTCGAAGGCGGTAAATACAGGCTCAGCTTAAGTTTCAAAGACATTAAGGGATTTAGAGAGGAGATGGCTAAATTAGATGCCCTTGAGAAAGATGACGCATGGATCAAGTTGTTTACAAAATAGATCAAACTGTTCACAAATTAGATATCCAATAAACCGGTTGATAATTGAAGAAGGCATAAGAAATGACCCTGTAGTCATTAAAATCCTTAAGGCTTTGCCAGGCCTCAGCCCTGAATACATTAAGAATGAGGAAATAGATTTCTCATGTCTTAACCATGACACACTGGCGCTATGCCGTAATAAGGGAAGATTTCTGAAGCCTTGTCCTGGTACGAAGGAATATCTCTGCTGTCTATACCAATTTTTGAATATTGGCCTGAACTGCCCAATAGACTGCACATATTGTATATTACAGGTTTATCTCAACACAAACGCTCTTGTTGTCTATGTCAATTACGATGACCTGCTATCGGAACTCGGATCAGAAATTATGAAAAACCCTTCCATCATCAGAATTGGAACCGGAGAATTGACCGACAGCCTTGCCCTTGATCCTTTGACCGGAATCAGTCTTGTTTTGATAGATTTTTTTTCCAGGCAAAGACAGGCATATCTTGAATTAAAGACCAAATCGGATCACATAGGAGATATCATTGACCTTGACCATCAAGGCCAGACAATCATGTCATGGTCTCTTAACCCTCAGAATGTGATATGCAATGAAGAGGGCCTTGCCGCATCCTTAAATGACAGGATCAAGGCAGCCAGGAGGTGCCAGGAGAGGGGGTATAAGACAGGCTTCCATTTTGATCCGATTCTACTTTATAAAGAGTGGGAGGCAGATTATGAAAGTGTGATCGAAACCCTTTTCAGAAATGTAGATTTCAGGTTCATCACATGGATCAGTATGGGCTGCTTCCGTTTTATCCCTGAGCTAAAACCTGTGATCCAAAAAAGATTCCCCAAAAGCCTTATTGTATATGAAGAGTTTATTCCAGGTCTTGATAAAAAAATGAGGTATCCTCAGCCTGTAAGGATCAATATCTATTCAAAAATGGCCTTGTGGATAAGAAAGAGGTGGCCGGATGCCTTTATCTACCTGTGCATGGAATCCCCGGAGGTTTGGAAAGCCTCAATCGGATATGCCCCTGATGATAACCTGACCCTTAAATCCTGGCTTGACGAAAGGTGCAGGATACGATGATCCTTGCAATAATTCACATCAGTACGCCCTTTTGCGGTCTTATATTTTATACTGAAAACAATTTTATAATGAAGACTTGAAATTTTTATATATTGTGTCTATATTGGAAATAATCAATTAGATGGTCTCGTAAAAGTCGATAAAATCTATGTCGTAATTCCGTGCCTGACACGGAATCCAGTTTTTTCAATGGGTTCTGAACTGAGGCTTTTGCCGGAGCGATATGTTTGTTGGCTTTTTTTATTAGACCATCATAAATTAGCGCACTTCGGGCGGACTTTGTTAAACCTGCCCGAAAACCCGCATGAAAAAAATGAAAATTCCTATGCGATTAAATTATCACAAAGGAGGATACATTGTGTAATCAGGAGAGGTTCTTTGGATACCAATAAAATTGAAAGAATCCTCGTTATAGGAACTTCAACGGGCGGACCAAAGGCTTTGATAGAATTGTTTGAGACCTTCCCTGCTGACTTGCCCTTTTTCACTTTGATAGCCCAGCATATTCCACCAGGTTTCACTCGCGTTCTTGCTGAACTACTTGATAAATCATCCAAGATCAGGGTCCGTGAGTCTTCCAATATGGACAGGCCAGGCCCTGCTTCTGCATATCTGGCCCCTGGCGGCTATCATTTAACCGTCAAAAGCGATTTAAAAGGCCATTACCTTAAAGTAGCCGATAAACCCGACAATCTTCCCTTTAAACCCTCAATAGACCTCTTATTCGAATCAGCGGTTAATATCTTTGGAAAAGGGGTTACAGGTGTCATACTCACAGGATTGTCAACATACAGTGACGGGGTGAATGGATGTAAGGCCATTAAAAATGCGGGGGGCATTGTAATCGTTCAAAGCCCGGAAGATTGTCCGGCGCCAGGGATGCCCCAAAATATTATAAATGCCGGTTACGCAGATTATGTTCTACCCCTTTGCGAAATGCACAATAAGATAAAACAGATGATTTAAATCTCATTGGATTGTAACCAAAATGGTGCTATTTTGTCTCGAAAATAAACCTCGTTGTTTATTTTCATGCTTCGTGGCGCCGCAAAGCGGCATGAGCGTTTATCCTGAAAACACATTTTTCATTCATGGGGTGGCCAGTATATTTTTGCCCATCAAAGTTTACACTCATCTGATTTTACCATAAGGAGGGTGAAAAGATGAACATATAATGCAAGCCCGAGAAAAGGCTTACCAAGAACAAG
The DNA here is from genome assembly GCA_016934595.1 of bacterium. Lineage (GTDB taxonomy): Bacteria > SZUA-182 > SZUA-182 > DTGQ01 > JAFGSM01 > JAFGSM01. The sequence goes on from JAFGSM010000053.1 coordinate 4,520, forward strand.
TATAAATGGAAAAAAACATTTATACCGGTTAATACCGGCAAAATAATGGGATGGAGGAGAGGGACATTTTTATATGAAAAAACGATTGGAAAATAAAGATATTAATATACTGATTGTCGATGATGATAAGGGGGTCAGGTCTTTTATAGAAAGGGCGTTAAAGAGTCAGGGTTTTAACATAGATATAGCCGAAGATGGTTATGAAGGGTTCGAAAAGAGCATCAAAAATCATTTCCATATCATTCTCATGGACATAAAGATGCCCAACATGAATGGCATCGAGGCCATAGAGGCGATAAGGCAGGTTGATCCCAGACAGCTTATAATAATCATCAGCGCCTATATTGATTCCAAGAATGTCCAAAGGGCAAAGGAATTTGGCGTCTATAAGCTTATAGAAAAACCTTTTGAATTTGGTGTATTGATGGAAGCATTGGAAAGCGCCATTGAGTATATTCAAAGAGAGGAAAATGAGGAAATTATGAATTGTCAATTATGATGGCCTCGTAAAAAGTAATTTTGATGATGAAAAAGCAAGATTGTATCGTTAAAATATATACCAAATTTATAATATTAAACTTTTTTTTAAGGGCATTTTAGACTTTTTACGAGGCCATCAATTATGAATTGTCAATTGTCAATTAAATGGTTGGCTCGATTTTGATACTGTTGTATTCAACCCGCATAAAAGTCCCTGTATGATAGCGATGGAAATATGTCATCCAGTTCCTCGACACGCCGCAGCCATTTCACATCTATTGAAGATGTTTCCAACTGCCTGATGATCTTCCAAAAACGTCCGATATGTTCCTTAATCCGTATTGTCGCGTAATCGGCGAGCGTATTATTGTGAAGGATAAAAGTCCAGTCGCTGCTCTGTGCAAGAAGAAGTTCCCTTGCCGCCTGATTCAAAGCCCTTTCATCCATTATGTTATAGTTGTCTGCTTGCCTTGCCATTTCCTCCATCTTTTCAGATGCCTTAAAAAGATGCGGATAGACCCATTTATTGCTGCTGTTCAGCCAAACCTCATTATATCCTTTCCAGCCCCAGCTCCCGCTTGGAGGACGGGCAGTCTGCAATAAATGACCCTGCTTGATATATTCACGAGGTGTGATTGGCTCTAAATGCCCCTTGCAGTCTGCCATTTTCCTGAAGACCTCCTCCAGCCACAACGGGCCCTCGAACCACCAGTGACCGAAAAGCTCTGCGTCATAAAATGCGCAGATAACCGGAGGGGAGTCCATTGATTGAGACGTCTGTCTGACCTGTTTAAGTCTATGTGCAATAAAGTCATCGGCATGTATAGAGATCTTCCTTTTAGCACTATCATGGCAGTATTCCCTCTTTTTTCCATCCTGCTCCTCAATCCTGTAATACTTAAAGCCCGTATAGCATCGCTCGCCTCCCGGCAAATAAGGAGATAAATAATCGATGTCAAGGTCAAATCCTATGTCCCTGTAAAAATCCCTATAGTCAAAATCTCCCGGGTATCCGTCCGTTGAGCTCCATACCTGTTTTGCGGTGTGAATATCCCTGCCGAACGCCATCAGACCCGAAGGCAAGACTATCGGCGCATAAGTCCCCCATCTTGGGGCAGGCTTTGAATGCCTTATGGTATCGGTGTCCAGAAATGTACACCTGACCCCTGCCTTTGCAAGTATATCATCCAGGCCGGGGAAATAACCACATTCCGGCAACCATAAAGCCGACGGAGGCATGCCGAATATCCTCGTATATTCCTTTAATGCGGTATTGATTTGTGTCCTTATTGAAGACAATGCCGGCCTCAATAATGGAAGATATGAGTGGGTTGCAGGACAGGTTGCTATCTCCAGCACACCCTTCTCCTGATAAGACCTGAATGTATTGATAAGGTCTGCATCGCATCTGTCTTCAAAGGTATGCAGCGCGTCCTCATACAGTTTTTTATACATATATGATAAAGGCGCAATCTCAGGGTCGCCTTCGGTGCGGCGCATTTCGCTTTCAGATAGATTGATCTGCCGTTCCAAATACCTTAGAAACCGTTTTGCAGTAGCGGGATTTTCCCACTGAGCGAGGAGCGTGGGGCTTAAGGATATGCTTAAGCAAAAAGGTATGTTGTCGGAGATAAGGGAATCGAAAATCTTTATAAGCCTGAGATAACACTCAGCCATAGCCTCATAAAGCCACCTTTCCTCAATCGGATTCTCGTTTCCGATATCAAGAACATAAGGCATATGGGCGTGCAATATCATCATGAAATAGGCTTTGCTTGCAGGCATGGCTGAACCCTATAATCCTGAATAATTGATGGTCTCGTAAAAAGTCGCCAAAACCTTCGCTGCGGCGAAGGCCGGAGTCCGGAACTACTTGAAAAT
>JAFGSM010000054.1 GCA_016934595.1 bacterium
GACACCCACAAGAACACTTGACAGACCAGTGGTCAGGGACATCGCTGCTGCGGCCCCCGATGCGAGTGCAAGGGCGACCGAATCCAAACCGACGACCGTGCGGGATATGAGCTCGGGGCATGTATGATCGAAAGGAAGAAGGGCGCCCATCGCTATCGAAAGGGCCAATGCAAGTCCGATTCCGGCCAGGTTGGCCTTCATGGATTGCCTCATCAACGGCACATCACCGAGGGCTGTGCCGAAACCAAGGGCAAGATTTGGGCCGAGCAGCGGCGCGATCACCATCGCGCCGATCACCACAGCCACGTTGTTCTCAACAAGCCCGATCGCCGCTACAATCGTTGAGAGGCCGACAAGCACCAGATAATTGAGATCAAGCCGAACGCTCTTTTCAACCTCTTTGTACAGGACCTCGCGTGCGGCCGTAGCGCCATCCTCCCTGGCCCGCTCATCTTCGGGAGGCTTGGGCAATACCACATCAAGAGGTATGACGAGGACCCGCGCATACGGCTGGGCGCCCAGAACACCCTGGAGCGTGTCGAGCATCGGCTGGACTCGATCATCGCACACGACGATGTGCATCGTCTGCCTACCGTCCGCCCCTTTTAAGCCCGGACGAAAATCGTATGCCTTATGCTTCTGCGCAATGGCCGATACGGTTGCCGCACTGCCCGCATCCGCAGTGACTTTAATGATCTTCATGATACGTTCCCTGTGTTTCGTGAACTGCTGACGGTCCCATCCCCTGTCGATGTCTCGTCAGAAAGTGCGATTCATCGAAGGAGGTAGGCGTCCGCCACATACTCCTCCATCATCCGGTGGGTGTTGAAAAAGGAGCCGTTTATGGAGATGGAGTGACGCATCACGTCAATGAATCCCTCCCTGTTGTTGTAAAAAAGCGGAATGACGGCATGCTCCAGCTTGTCGTATAGAGATGGTGCATCCCCGGAGTGGTCCCGGTCCTCCCCCTTGCCATGAACCGGATCGCCGATGGACCAGCCGGTCAGCCCCTCGATGTGTCCCTCGATCCACCAGCCGTCCAGAACGCTCAGGCTGGGGATTCCGTTCAATGCCGCCTTCATCCCGCTGGTTCCCGATGCCTCCATGGGAGGCTCGGGGGTGTTGAGCCAGACGTCGACCCCTGCGGTGATCATCCCCCCAAGGGTCATGTTGTAGTTTTCGAGGTACGCGACCCTGATGTCATGCACGAGGGACTGCCCGGCCTGGAAGATCCGCTTGATGAGATCCTTTCCCTCATTGTCGCGCGGATGGGCCTTGCCGCCGTATATGACCTGAAGCCTGCCCTTTTCCCTTGAGATACGTCTCAGCTTTTCAATGTCCCGAAAGAGCAGGTCGCCCCGCTTGTAAGCGGTCGCCCGCCGGGCAAAGCCGATGGTCAGGACATTCTCATCCATTCCGGCCATTGTTTCCCGGTTGACGGTTTCCAGCAGGCGTTTCTTTGCCTGTTTATGTGCCTCCCAGATCTCCTCCCCGGGGATGCCCAGGGCGTACCGGAGGCTGAAATTGTCCCGCCGCCACAGGGGTATGTGCCGGTCGAAAAGCGCCCGGAACGGCTCGGACGTCCAGGTGACCGCATGCACCCCGTTGGTGATGGCCTCTATGGAGTAGCCGGCGAACATCAGCCGCGAGACCTCCCCGTGCTTTTGGGCCACACCGTTCACATAGCGGCTCATGTTGAGCGCCAGGTAGGTCATGTTGAGGACGTTTCCTTCGTACAGGACGCCATCCAGGGAAAAGAAGTCATCCCGGTCCGCGATCACCCTGCGGGCCAGATCCGCGGGAAACTTGTCGTGTCCTGCCGGAACCGGGGTGTGGGTGGTGAAGACGCACTTCTCCTTTACCGCCTTCAGGTCCTCCTTGCCGATCCGGTTCCGTCCGGCCTTCTTCGCCTCTTCGTCGAGGAGCGCCAGCGTGAGGAGCGCTGCGTGTCCCTCGTTCAGATGGTAGCTCCGGATGGCTTCATGGCCCAGGCTGCGGAGCATCCCCGCCCCTCCCATGCCGAGGATCACTTCCTGTGAAAGCCGGTAGTGCTCGTCCCCGCCGTAGAGCGTTTGGGTCAACCCCCGGTCCCATTCGGAGTTTTCCGGAAGGTCGGAATCCAGAAAATAGACCGGCACCGTGAATCCGTCCACCCCTTCGACATTGTATCGCCATGCCCGCAGCAGGACGCTTCGTCCTTCGACGGGGACCCGGGTTCGCGGGGGCATCTCTTCGAGCAGTTCCTCCACAGCCCATGGCGCGGGATCCTCACGCTGCCATCCGTCCGCCTCGAGTTTCTGGGTGAAGTACCCCTTGCGGTAGAGAAGGGTGACAGCGACCATGGGCACCCTGAGATCCGCTGCCGCGCGGATCGTGTCGCCGGCAAGCACCCCCAGCCCCCCGCTGTAGGTGCATATCCGCTCGTCGATCCCGATCTCCATTGAAAAATAGGCGATTGATCGCTGGTCGTTCTTGGCCTGCTTCATCGTGATCCTCCTTTTCGAAACAGCTCAGGGCTCACCCCCTGCTATTCATGAGAATAAGATCCTTCACCGGAATCACCCGCAATATCCCGGACGGCATGGTCCGGGGTGATTTCGTGAAAAAGGGGATATTCTTGTAATTAATTATCTGAACGTCTACAGGAATTTGCTTTTTTAAAAAAAAGAATAGAAAGAATTTTGACCTTTGTCAAGGCAAATATTCAAAGCGAATTTACCAGAAGATGAATGGGGAGACAATTTTACAACACAGTGAAATAAAAGGAGACGTGGGAAAAAAATCTAAAGACAGGAAAAGCAACCCAAATATTACAAATTCATGCACACCAATAGTGTAGAGATATTGAAGCCCGCCATCCGAAGTCTGGGCGCAACCCTGGCGGGCGCTCACCGAAAATATTCTCATTTTGACCAGTTTTTATGCAATATATCATATAGTTAGGTAGAAAATATATTATGGGCTGTGACAAAAAGCGCCAAAATGAAAATTGCTGCGTCATCCTGTACATTTTGCAGTTTTTCAGCGGGAATTTCGTAGGCAGGATGTGGTGGTTTTTAATAGACATGTTCCTCCGGAACGCCGCGCGGATGTCCCACCGGCAACTCCTGGTGCTGGAGGCGTTGGAGGGGGAGCCGGTTCGGCGTTTCATGTCTGAACTAATCCCTTGTATTTTCTATATTATTGGGGTGGAAAGCGTCAGGTTAAAGCTGCCATAGTCAACCGAAAGCTTTAGAGGATCCCTTATCAAATACGTTCCGTTCATGGTAGTCTGGCTTGTCAGTGTACAATTGAGTTCTATGCTGTAAAGATAGGTAGCGGTGGTGAGCAATAAGGTGCTTGTAAATACCGATTGATTGCCTCCGGTCAGGATAAATGATGTGCCCCCGTCATACAGCCCGCTTATCTGGCCCGGTATGGAATTTGTGAATTTGTTAAGAAAAAGCGTCACTTCGCCGGAGAGTATTCCATTTACTGCATCCTCAACAAGGGTGAGGGTCATGAGCCCCGCGTTTAATTTGACATAACTCGTCCATGTCCCGGTCCATGTTCCTGCCTGTTCAGCGCTGACTCCCGGTATCAGCTGTATCGGGTTTTGAGCATTGGATCCAAGAAGACCCAGACCTGACAACATGCTTATAGAGCTTATCAAACCGCCCAAACCGCCGAGACCTCCGTATAGCCCTCCAATGCCAGATAAACCGCCAAGACCTCCGTAAATGCCTCCCATGCCATACAGTCCTAACATCCCATATATTCCACCTAATCCGCCAAGGCCATACAGTCCGCTTAATCCCAAAAGGCTCCCCAGACCGTATGTGCCTCCTAATCCATATAAACTGCCCAGTCCATAAAGCCCATAATATCCGCCAAGCCCGTAAAGGCTTCCGATGCCTCCGTATAGCGCGCCTAAACCATAAAGCCCGCCAAGAAGCCCATAAGCGCCCAGTCCTCCATAGATTCCTCCACCATAAAACCCGGCCGAGCCATAGTAGGCGTCAGCCGTATTTAAAAAAACCGGAAATGAAACGAACAAGATAAAAAGCAAAATCAAAACATAAAGAATAGGGTTAAGACCTTTCATCCATTTGAACATTGCCATCATAAGCCTCCATAAGCATCTTTTAATAATAAGTTTAGTATTTTCATACAAGACTCAAAGCAAGTAATATTCCAGAGGGGCTTATGATATAATTTAAATATTTACAAATACATATCAATAATATATTTTATAATTATGTAATTGTGCCAAAATGGGGGGCATAAGGCATATAAAACATGAATGATGTATATAAAATATACGGATGGATAAATTCTTCTCAGGGATTGGATAAAATATCCGACAACCTTCCCCATATCCCCATGCGGGCAAGCACAAAGTCATACCTCACAGGGTCATCCGGAGTGATAGCCCTAAATGCAGAGGTTATTTCACATGCCGTCCGTGCGTCTGCCTGTTTTCGTTCAGTCAGATTGAGGGCAAGGCATATCCTGTGGAGGTGTGTGTCGAGCGGGACGATCAGCTTTGAGGCAGGGACGCCGGACCAACCTCCGGGATCAACATCGTCTCTTCTGACCATCCACCGAAGGAAGAGGTTGAACCGCTTGAATGAGCTTCCGCCTTCAGGCAGAGGGATCAGAGTGTTGCGGGTGCATTCATACTGAGATGTCAGTTCATTAACGAAGGACAAAAGGGCCGGAAATACCGTGCTGTCATTATCATCAAAAACCGATGAGAAACAGGCATTAAGAGAACCATATTTCTCGATGACCTTTTTCGCCCCGAAAAGCAAATGCGCCAAGTCCTCGCCAGTAGTAAATCTGTGCCTGAAGTCTCTGAATGTTATATAAAGCATTTCCAGCGATGCCCGCCTCAAGAAAACAAACGGTTCTGGCATCCTTTCAATGACCGAGGATACGCTCTTTAGTATCTGCTCGACCCTTCCGTATGCCAGAGAAGACGCGACAAGGGCGACTATCTCCCGTTCATGAACTCCATTATAATCATAAAGAAACTCGATGGGATCGGGGTGGACAAACTCACGGCGGTTATATTTATGATATAACCCTTCAAGTCTCGATTTGACAATGTCTTGTATTATCACTTAAAGGATATCTTAAAATGTGTCGTAATATAAGCATGTATCTTATATGAGAGATAGAAAGGGTTTCCCTTTCAATTGACATAATAACAAAATCTTGTTATAATTTAAATATTAAAATTTAATATAACAATCCCTATCTCTCCTAACTTCTGAGGGGAAGGTTATAATCTCCCACGTTTATAGATCCAAATAAATAGTAGATTTCAAAATCGTTTTGAACAACCCTGATACCGATATATCATAGCACAATTAAATCGACAAGGATAAATAGACAATGGATACCGAAGATAAAAATGCCGAGATATTTGTTTCCGGAATAAAATTCGACGACAAAGGTCTTGTGCCTGCCATTATACAGGATTGGCAAAATGGGCAGGTTCTGATGATGGCCTATATGAACCGTGAATCACTCTTAGAGACGATAAAGACAGGCAGAACGGTCTTCTGGAGCCGGTCAAGAAGGTGTATCTGGAGAAAAGGCGAAACATCCGGCCATATCCAGAAGATTAAAGAATTATTATACGACTGTGACATGGACTCGCTTCTTTTTAAAGTCGAGCAGGTTGGGCCTTCCTGCCATACAGGAAACAGGACATGTTTTTACAGATATTTTGATAAAAGATTTTCTTGACTTTATGGTTACAATTGGATATAATTTAAGTTTGTGTGTAATAGAAAGACACTATTTAGGTTTTATATCATAAACGCGGAGGGAGGGATAATGATTGCCTGTAGTAAGACCCAGAGAGGACGAATCTTTTGAGAGTTTGCTTAGGCGTTTTAAGAAAAGCAGCGAAAAATCAGGCGTCTTGGCTGAATTCAAAAAGAGAGAGCACTATGAGAAACCAAGCACTAGGAAAAAAAGAAAGGCGCTAGCTGCTAGGAAGAAAACTGGTAAGAGAAGATATTATTAACAAAGTGCCAAACAAAATCGAGAGAAAAGGATTGAAGAGGGGTTTTAAATTATGTGAGGATTCGGGCCCATTTTTATGTGTCCGAGTCCTTTTTTTTACCAGCCATACTATTTAATAAGGGAAAAAGTGCATGAAACTCAAACAGATTTATGAAGACATAATCCAGATAGGGATAAAAAACGACCCTCGCAAGCCGGAAGATATCCAAAGGGATATAGATTCTTTGCAGAAAGAATATAAAGGCATAAAGGAGAAGGACAGGCCGTATTTCGACACGGAGAGGCTGAAAAACCCCTATGCCGACACAAGGATTCTGTGTGGAGATCCGAAAACAGAGGTAAAGACTGTATTGTCTGGAATCGACATGGAGATCGGGGAGGTCCTCCTTGCTGAAAAATTGCGGGAAAAAGGCAGGCACATAGACGCTATCGTATCTCACCACCCTGAAGGCACGGCTATGGCTGCCTTCTACAGGGTGATGAAGGTGCAAGCGGATATCTTCAACCAGCTTGGCGTGTCTGTAACTGTTGCAGAGGCCCTTCTTGAGGAAAGGATGAAAGAGGTCGCTCAAAAGATAATGCCCATAAACCACAATAGGGCTATCATGGCGGCGCAGCTTCTCGATATTCCGTTCATGTGTTGCCATACCCCTGCCGACAATTCGGTCAATAAATTTCTCCAGGGCCTTTTTGAAGAAAAAAAACCTTATTTAGTTGAAGACATCATCGATATACTTATGGAAATCCCTGAATATCAACAGGGTGCGAAGTTAAACGCAGGGCCTAAGGTTCTGGTCGGAAAGGAAAAAGGAAGATGCGGGAAGATTCATACTGATATGACAGGCGGCACATCCGGGCCTAAGGCAATTTACAAGAAACTGGCGCAGGAAGGCATTGGCACGGTTGTAGGCATGCACATGAACGAGGATCATAAGAAGGAGGCAGAGGAGAGCCATATCAATGTTGTAATAGCAGGGCATATGGCAAGCGACAGCCTGGGCATGAACCTTGTTTTTGATAAGCTGCGGGAGCTGGGAAAAGGCCCTCTTGAGGTTATACCATGCTCGGGGCTGATATACCATTCAAGGGCATGAAGATCAAAATTGTCTGACAAAAATGGATAGCCATTCCCTGGATGTTTTAGAATTTAATGAATTGCGCAGGCAATTAGGCCGCTTCGCATGCACTGAACCTGGGAGGGCTCTGTGTCTCCGAATCTCGCCGGAAACGGCGAGGGATAAGATAGAGCAGGAGCTGCTGAATGTCCAGGAGGCAAAAGAAGCGATCTCCATACAAGGCAGAATGCCCCTGTCAGGCATGAAGGATATCAAACCGATTCTATTCAGGTCAGGTCAGCCCGGAATATGTCTTGACATAAAAGAGCTTTTGGAAATCGGCCAATTTATTGACCTTGTGCAGGGGGTAGCCCGGTGGCTTTCAAACACTCATGATGACTACTCATGCGTAAAGGCATATTTTAAAAGGCTTAGCCCATCCGATGTCCTCAAGCGAAGGGTTTTTGATTGTCTTGATCCGTCAGGGAATGTAAAGGACGCCGCCAGCCAGGCCCTTGCCAGGATACGAAGGCAATTGCAGCAGGAAAAAGAGGGGATCATCGGCATCCTTGAAGGCATCATAGGGGAAAAGGAGAGGCAAGATAACCTTCAGGGCGATTTTATAACTATCAGAAACGACCGTTATGTAATACCTGTTAAGGCAAGAAACAGGTCAAGGATAGATGGCATTGTCCATGATGAATCAGGCAGCGGTTCTACCCTGTTTATCGAACCTATAGCCTCTGTGGGGGCGCAAAACAGTTACAGAAGGCTCAAGATTAAAGAAAACGAGGAGATAAAAAGGATCCTTTATCAGCTAAGCTGTATGGTTTCAGAACATCTGGAGGCGCTAAAGACCGATCTTGAAGTGATGGCAGAATTGGATCTTCTTCAATCCAAGGCCCTGTTTAGCCAGGCTGTAAACGGCATTGCCCCATTAATAAGCGATAAGCCCGTGGTCAGGCTCAGGAAGGCAAGGCACCCCTTGCTTATCTTCAGGCATTTGGCCTCGCACGGGACAGGCCAGGGGCCGGTGCCTATAGATATTGAGTTGGATAGCGGCACAAGGGCATTGGTCATAAGCGGGCCCAACACGGGAGGCAAGACCGTGACACTCAAGATGGTAGGTCTCATTCAGATCATGATGCAGGCAGGGCTTCACATACCCGCGGATGAGGGGAGCGAACTCGGCATCTTTGAGGAAGTGTTCGCAGATATTGGAGATGAACAGGACATTGCACAGGATCTCTCATCCTTCTCCTCCCATATAAAAAATATGGTGAGAATCCTTGAAAGGATAAGCCCAAGGAGCATCTGCCTCCTTGACGAGCTTGGGTCCGACACCAATCCGTCCGAAGGGGCGGCGATAGGGATTGCGATCCTTGAGCATATAATGACAAAAGGGGCATTATGCCTTGTCACCACTCATCATAATGGCCTCAAGGCATATGCCAGCGCTCATCCTGACATGGTTAAAAATGCCGCTATGGGATTTGATAATGACCGGATGTCCCCCACTTACACCTTGCATATAGGTTATCCTGGGAGCAGCAATGCCCTTGACATATGCAAAGGCCTCGGTCTTCAAATTGAAATCCTGGAAAAGGCGAGAGAGGTTATGGGAGACGGCGAGACAAAACTTGAGGACCTTCTTTACAGGCTTGAGATCGAAGAAAAAAGGATCTATGAGGAGCGGCTGAAACAGGAAAGACTGCGCAACGAAACGGAACTGATCAGGGAAAGATACATCCGCCTCAAGGAAAGTATTGAGGATCGGAACAAAAAAATGGCAACAGAGGCGCAATCTATGATTAAGGCAATTGTTGATAGGGCCCGTAAGGAAACAGAGAAGGTGGTGGCTGAGATTAAAAGGTCAGAGCTGTCAGCTGAAGCAATAAAGGCTGCCCGCAACGAACTAAAAAGGATCGAAAACGATGCAAAACCTTCGCATGTTAAACGACATAAGAAAAAGGGACTGGATATAGAAAAGATATCTTTGGGCCAGCCCGTGTTTGTCACCGAGTTCAATGAACAAGGCATAGTGAGTCAGATAGATAGAAAAGAAAACAGGGTCTGGGTGATGGTCGGGGCATTAAAGCTTAGGCTGAAGGCGAATGACCTTGCGGCTGCTGAGGCAAAAGCCCCTTGTGAAGGCCCTTATGACGCAGGGATTCGCGTGACGTCACAAATTTCAAAGGCCGAAATCAGCCCCAAATTAATGGTCATTGGCTATAGGGTAGATGAGGCCCTGTCAGAGATAGATAAATATATCGATGATGCAGTCTTATCTCGCCTCTCCCATGTTTCTATTATCCATGGCAAAGGCAGCGGGGCGCTTCAGAAGGCCATAGAAGAATTTTTAAGCGCGCATCCTCAGGTGGCGTCTTTTAGAAATGGAAGGCCTCAGGAAGGAGGCGCGGGGGTAACAATAGTCGAATTGGCCTCATAAGGAGGTATTGGCAATAACCGGGTATGACAATATTAAAAACGAGATCCTAAACAGGATCGATATCTTGGATTTGGCTTCAGAGTATGTGAGCCTCAAGAAGGCGGGGAAAAGTTACAAGGGCCTGTGTCCTTTCCACCCTGAGAAGACCCCTTCTTTTCATGTAAACCAGGAAAGGCAGATGTTTTATTGTTTTGGCTGCCACGCAGGAGGCGATGCCTTTACCTTTTTGATGAAACTGGAAGGTCTGAATTTCCCTGAGGCATTGGAACGCCTGGGCGCAAGGTGCGGAGTGGATGTTCACAAAGGCAAGGGCCATGAGGAAAAACCCAGCGAGAGGCAACAGATTTTACAGATCAATCAGGCCGCAAAGGTATATTTTGAGCAAAATCTATGGAAAGGGGTGCATGGGCTTGATTATTTAAGACAAAGGGGACTTGAAGACAAAACGATCAAGGAATTCGGACTTGGCTTTTCCTATGCATCATGGGACGGCCTTCTTTCCAGCCTGAGCCAATCATATCCCGCTCAGCTCATATTAAGAGCCGGCCTTATATGCCAAAGGCAAACAGGGTCAGGCTATTATGACAGGTTCAGGGGCCGTGTGATTTTTCCGATCCATAACATCTACGGAGACATATGCGGATTTGGCGGCAGGATCATAAACCCGTCGGAGGATAGCCCCAAGTATCTTAATTCTCCTGAAACGCCTGTGTATTCAAAGGGGCAAATACTATACGGCCTTTATAAATCAAGGAATGCCATAATACAAAAAAAACAGGCGATTTTGGTTGAAGGCTATCTGGATATGATAACCCTATTCCAGGCAGGGTTCACAAATGTCGTGGCCACGCTCGGGACAGCCCTTACCATGAATCAGGTCCATGTCATAAAGAGATATGCGGGCGAGGTTATGCTTGTGTTTGATCCTGATACGGCTGGAAAGAATGCGGCAAAAAGAGGCATAGAGCTCTTTATAGATCAGGGCATAAAGGTCAAGGTAGCCGTATTGCCGGCAGGCAGAGACCCGGACAGCATGATAAGGGATGAAGGCAAAGAGGGCTTCGCCCTTATATTAAAAGAGGCAAGGCCATTTATAGATTTTTTGCTTCACATGCATGAAATAACAGGAAAGCTTGGAGTCCAGGAAAAGGCCAGGAAGATGGAAAATATCATACCATTCCTTGCCAATATGAAAGATCCCATCGAAAGGGACGGATACATACATTATATAGCTCATAAAACAGAGATATCTGAGGATGCCTTAAGGCAAAGCATCAGACAGGGAATGGGTACAAGGAAGAAGGTCAAGCCAGACGGAACCCGCGCTGAGGATATCAGCAGCCAAGAAAACGGAAGATCCACAGAAAGGCTTCTTATTCAATTGGCACTTGAGATGGGTAATCCTTCGCAAGCAATCCTGCAAAATGTCGGGGAGGCGGATTTTAAGGATCCTGATCTCAGGGCGCTGGCAGGAATGATTTTGGACCGCTGGCGCAGGGGGGTTTCAATAGAGCCCAGCCGGTTTTTAATGGAAGTCGAGAATGAGAATCAAAAAAGGCTGATCACTCAGGTAATGGTTGCGGGTGAGTGCTTTGAGGACACTGTTCAGGCAGTTCAGGATTGCATAAGAAGATTTCAGCAGGAAAAGATAAACAGACAGCTAAAAGACATAAAAGAAAGGCTGGATTCCGCTTCATTGTCTGAGCATGAAGAGGATATCCTGTTAGGCGAATACCGCCGTTTGAAGATGGAATGTATCTTTTGATCATGAAGATTTATAGCTTTTAGTAATTTTTTTATATCTCAACATTTAATTCTCTATTAGGAAAGGAGATAAAATGCCGGCTGAAGAAAAATTGTCTCAGGTAAAGGATCATCTAATAAACATAGGCAAAGAAAAGGGCTATTTGACCTATGATCAATTGAACGATTCCCTGCCTGAGGATCTCGTTTCTTCGACAGATCTCGACAATGTCTTTATTTTGCTCGATAACATGGACATAAATGTCGTTGAACCCGATGAAGAGAAAAAATTTCTGGAGGTGAAACTGGAGACGGATGAAAAACTGGAACCTATAGATATTTCAGACGCCGAAATCTCTTCAGAGTATATCGGACGCACAGACGATCCCGTCAGGATGTATTTAAGAGAGATGGGCATGGTGCCTCTTCTGACAAGAAAAGACGAGGTCGAAATAGCCAAAAGGATAGAATCAGGGCGTTTAAAGATGCTGAAGGCAATAACACAAACCCCTATCGCAAGTTATGAATTGATATGCCTGAAAGAGATGGTGATCCAGGAAAGAGGGAATGGAAATGGACATGAAGAAGAAATCCCTGTTATCTCGACCCTGCAAAAAGACGACATTTCCAGATATTTTGACCTTATAGAAAACATTGAGATATTGGAGTCAGAAATAGATCAGCTCCAGAAGCAGAAGGAAAAAAAGGGGATCACGATTTCGGAAAAAAAGACCATTATTTGTGAGATCAGAAACAGGCGGTATCAGGCGACCAAGATAGCCCGCTTGATTCCGCTTGACTCAAGGCAGATAGCAGAAATCGCTGAAAAGGTCCGCACATATCTGGAACATATAGACTTTTCACTGGCTGAGATTGATGCGTGCACGGATCAGATGGGCATCAGCTACAGCGAACTGGAAAGGTATATAAAAAACACAAAGGGCACCGGCAGCGACAGGTCAGGGGCGCCGTTTTCGATAGATGAATTGCTGTGCTTTGAGAGGACCATAAAAAATGCAAGACGAAGGATAAGAAAGATAGAGCAGGAAAGCGGTCTTAACCTAAGCCAGTTGAGGGAAATCTATAAACAGATACAGGAAGGGCGCAGCGAAACCGACCAGGCCAAAAAAGAACTGGTTTCGGCAAATCTCAGGCTTGTTGTAAGCATCGCAAAAAAATATACCAACAGGGGATTGCAGTTTCTTGATCTTATCCAGGAGGGGAACATAGGCTTAATGAAGGCGGTAGACAAATTCGAATACAAAAGGGGCTACAAATTCAGCACCTATGCCACATGGTGGATAAGGCAATCCATTACAAGGGCTATAGCCGATCAGGCAAGGACAATCCGAATACCTGTTCATATGATAGAGACGATAAACAAGCTGATCCGTACATCCCGTGCTCTGGTGCAGGAATTAGGCAGAGAGCCTACCCCTGAAGAGATTGCGGAAAGGATGGACATGGATATAGACAAGGTGAGAAAGGTGCTGAAAATCGCCCAGGAACCCATATCGCTCGAAACGCCTATAGGGGAAGAAGAGGATACCCACCTTGGGGATTTTATAGAGGACAAGAAGGCCGAGTCACCCATAGATTCGGTCATAAATATCAACCTCAGGGAAAAAACGGACATCGTGCTGCAAACGCTAAGTTATAGAGAAGAAAAGGTGCTCAGGAAAAGATTCGGCATATCTGAACAATGCGAACATACACTGGAAGAGGTCGGACAGGATTTTGCCGTAACAAGGGAAAGGATCAGACAGATCGAGGCCAAGGCCCTTAGAAAACTAAGGCACCCGAGCAGAAGCAAACAACTGAAAAGTTTCTATATCTATTAAGAATTAAAATTTGATATCAGTCCGTATTTTGTATATATTAGTATCCGTTCATTAGTCAGAGCCGCTCGAAACATTTTTTGCATTTGGGCCCATAGCTCAGTTGGAAGAGCCACCGGCTCATAACCGGAAGGCCCCTGGTTCGAACCCAGGTGGGCCCATTTTATTTTCAATTTTGTTAAAACCATTCTGAATGTGAGGCGATATTTGAACCCGCAACTGGAAAACCTCTGTTTGATGCAGGATCTGGATATACGCATAAGGAATCTGGATCAGGGGATTGCCAAGGTTCCGGTAGAGATAGATCGCCTTAAGCAGGAGCTTCAGAAAGAAGAAGCCTCTTGGGAATCGGCTAAGGCAAAGGTCGATGATTTTGAAAAAAAGCGAAGAGAAAAGGAACGTGAACTGGATTCAGCCGAGGCCAAGCTCGATAAATACAATTCCCAGCTTCTCAGCGTAAAGACAAACAAGGAATATACGGCCATGCTTCATGAAATCGACCAGGTAAAGGATGAGATATCAAAGATCGAGGAGGATATACTGATTATTCTTGATCAAACCGAGGACTTACAAGATTATCTGAAGCAGGAAAAGATCAGTATCGAAGAAAAGCGAAGGGCCTTTGATGAGGGGAAAAACCGCCTTGAGAAGGTGCTTTCAAGCCTCAAAGGTGAAAGGGACGCCCTTTTTCTGGAGAGAGGCAAAATAGACGAGGATCTCGATAATAGCCTGAAAATGGAATATCAAAAGCTTTGTCAGGCGAGGAAGGGAATAGCCGTAGCAAGGGCAAGAAATGAGGCATGCGAGGGGTGCAATATAAAGCTGATGCCCCAGCTTTTTCAGGAGATAAAAAATTATGAAGACAGGATTTTTCGCTGCCCAAGCTGTCATAGATTTCTTTTTTATAAAGAAGATGGGGATTAAGAGGGACAGATGATCGCCGGTTTTATATATAGGAAACGGGAGGAAAGTCCGAGCTCCGCAGGGCAGGGTGCTTCGTAACGCGAAGTGGGGGCGACCCCAAGGAAAGCGCCACAGAAAATATACCGCCATGACCGGATCCGGTTATGGCAAGGGTGAAAAGGCGAGGTAAGAGCTCACCGCTTCGGTGGCGACATCGAAGGCATGGCAAACCCCACCCGGAGCAAGACCGAATAGGAAGGCGATTGAGGGCTGCCCGTCCGAGCCTTCGGGTAGGTCGCTTGAGGCACCGGGCAACCGGTGTCCTAGATTAATGATCATCGCCCAGGTTTATAGCCAGGGTACAGAACTCGGCTTATGGCCCTCTTAACCCCTGTTTTTTTGAAAAATCCCGCTTTTTACACGCGGCAAAAGATGTTGTGATTCGCGAAATAATAAGCAAGCGAACGGTATTTTTCAGTACACTGGCGACAGCCA